>DATFMH010000041.1:0-18717 GCA_035267045.1 Balneolales bacterium | reverse complement strand
ATCTTTCTTACAAGAACATGGGGGCATGATATAAAACGCTGTTTATTTTTATATTAATATTTTGATTCAATTGTGAATTTGAACTAAATGAAGCTGCTGTTAATATCTCAATATTTTCCACCTGAAATCGGAGCCGGTGCTACCCGGAGCGAGACTATCGTCAGGTATTTAAGTGAACTTGATTGGGAGATCGAAGTCATATCGGAATTACCGAATTATCCAACCGGATCCATTTCGAAAGGTTATAAGAAAAGATTTCATACCCTGGACAGGTATCATAATGCATTTATACACCGCGTATGGGTTTGGGCCAATGCCCGATCAAATAATGTGGAAAAACTGTGTTTATTCATCACTTTTTTATTCACTTCTCTATTGTATGTTGTTCAACACCCGAAAAAATATGATATCGTTTATGCCAGTTCCCCTCCCATATTTGCCGCTGTGGCCGGGTGCCTGATAGCAAAGTTATTAAGATCACAATTTGTCCTGGAAATACGTGATATTTGGCCGGATGCGGCTGTCGATATCGGATCTGTCGACAAAAAATCCCTGATGTATAAAATTTCAAAGACAGTGGAACGATGGCTGTATAAACAATCCGATCTGATAGTACCGGTGACGGATGCTTCAGCCGATATCATCCGTAAAAGAGCCCCCGGAAAAAATATTTCCGTAATATCAAATGGAGTGGATCTCGATTTATTTAAACCTGTCGACCATCCCGAGGCGATCATAGACGAACCGCTCGATAAACATAAGTTTCGTGTTGGTTATGTGGGATCTCTCAGTGTGATCCATGATTTGAGAACTGTTGTTAAAGCTGCGAAATTATGTGAAGATGATCCGGATATTGAGTTTATCATTATTGGAGACGGGGGGCAACGGCAAACATTCCTGAATGCATTAGAACAGGAGAAACCGAATAATCTTATCTGGCTTGGATTGAAAAATCACGACAAGATCCCGGCTTATATCTCATCGTTCGATGTAGCGATCAACCCGATCTACGATTATGAAATATTCGAATCCATAATGACTGTCAAATTTTATGAGTACCTGGCCTGTAATACTCCGGTCATAACCACCGGCCGTGGGCTAATGAAAATGATCGGTGATCGTATCTGTTCCGTTTTTACTATAGAACCGGAACAACCCAAGTTGTTAGCAGATAAAATTAAGGAATTGAAAACTGAAAAAGATACCATGAAGCAATTAGCTTCAAACGCCCGTGAATATATAGTTAAACACTACTCAAGAAAGCAACTGAATGCCAGCCTTTCGGAATTATTAAAAGAATTGGTGTCGAGTAATGGCCGACGATGATCTACAAATATTATTTGCGGGAAAATATTTGAGAGGATTCCAAAAATATCTCATTGATAATCCACCCGAAGGCATTTCATATTCATTTCAAAATAAATCAGGCCAACCTTTTTTTTTCGAAACAAAACCATGGTATGTAAAACTTCCGTTGAAAATCTGGCATAGCACGTTCGGAGATTATTTGGGATTGATCTTCCGGATCATTGTTAAACATGATCAAAATATAGATGCGATTCAAACCTATAACCGGTTGGTACGAACTACAGGCATACCCTATATTATATACCTAGAAAATCCGACAGCGCATTATCATTATGACCTCCGTCGTGTTAAAACTTTTTTGGGCAGAAAAAAGATCAAAAAATATATACAGGATGATAATCTCAAAGCGGTGATCTGTATGTCTGATGCCTGTTATCGAACAGTAGACAAACTGATTCCCGGTTTCAATAAAACAAAATACCGCATTTACCCTTACTTACCTTCCAATGCCAATGTGACTGAAGAAAAAATAAGGAAACGTTGTGAAGAGCCGGTACTCCAGGCCTTGTTTGTCTCTTCTGATTTTTTACTAAAAGGCGGAGCGGAGATTATTACCGCTGTCGAACAACTTAGGGATTTATCCATTCACCTGACGCTGGTTACCAAACGCGACCGTATTCCCGCTTACTGGCAACGACGCATTTTAAATTTGGGGGACATGGTTTCACTCATTGAGTTTAACCTCGTTCCAGACGAGCTATCACAAATATACGCACGCTCTCACGTACTGCTGCATCCAAGCTACAAAGATAGTTTCGGTATCGTGGTTCTGGAAGCCATTAAAGCAGGTCTGACGGTTATAGGTACCAATTTATATGCCTTGCCTGAAATGGTTACGCCTGAAAACGGGTATTTGACAGATCCTCCCAAACCTTATTTTACCGCTCAGGGCATCCCTAATCCTGATTACTGGAAAAATGAAAAAAAATTGTTGAATGATATACCTAATCTACGCCTCACAGCGTTCCTGCAGGATTCCATAAATGAACTTTCTCATAACCGTGGCCTTTTAAAGAAAAAATCACTCTGTTCATGGAATAAATCACATGATGAACCTTTTTCAGATGAATTTATTCGTAAACAATGGCATGACATCTACCAGGATATTTTCCATACAATTCCGGCAGATCTGGAAAAATGAATACCAATATTAAAAATAAAATTTTACTCATTGATCTTACCGCGACAATCCCTGTTTATACAGCTTATATAAACGACGCGTTGAGACGTAACGGTTATGAATCTGTTATATCAGGCATCAATCGAACAAACGGAAATATCAGTAACAGCGGACTCATTATTTCATACACGAATATTATCGATCGGTCTCAATATTTAAGAAATGGTCCTTTAAAAAATATTCTGAAATTACTTGAATATGTTTGTAACTGGATCCATACATTATGGATTGCCCCGTCCTATCATGCCATTCACATTCAGTGGCTTCCGATGCTTCGCTATGGTTCCATGGATCTTTTTTTCCTCAAACGTTTACTATCCCGGAATTCAAATGTCATATATGAAGTTCATAATATCCTTCCACACGATCATTCTTCCTTAAAGATACAACATCGTTATGGCAGACTATACAACATGGTACCCAAATTAATTGTTCATACCGTAAAAACGAAACAGGACCTGAAAGCAAGATTTGATATTCCCATTTCAAAAATGATCCTTATGCCGCACGGACCATTATTCGATGAATGGGCGGATGATAAACCAATAGCTGATCGCAATAAAAAAACACTGGGTATGATAGGTGTGATAAGGCCATATAAGGGTGTGGATGACGCGATTGAACTACTTCGAAAACTGTTGAATAAGGATGAGAAATTTTCATTGATTATTGCCGGTGACGGTCCTGCCGGATATTTGAAGCACCTGGATGAATTAATAACGTCGTATAAACTGGAAAATAATGTTAAGAGAATTTATCGATTATTAAAGGAAGAAGAAATGATCCGGTTATATAAACAATGCCGGCTGATTCTTGCTCCCTATAAGGACATTGAACAAAGCGGAGCTGTAATAACAGCATTAACGCTGGGAATTCCGGTAGCAGGGTATAAAGTCGGCGGGCTACCTATGCTAATTGAAGATGATTTCAACGGTAAGCTTGTCCCTAAAAATGATATTGACAAATTATGTGACGCTGTTACGTATCTTTTAAAAAAGGATCCCGAAATGATACATAAGAACTGCCGTAAGTCGGTGGAAAAATATTCATGGGATAAAGGAGTCCCGATTTTAAAAGCATGTTATGATGAAGATGCATCTATTTCTTAACTCTGTAACCTGATCCCTTTTTCTATGCATTGGGAACAAAAAATTTTAATTACAGGAGTACCCCGAAGTGGTACGACATTCACAGGTAAATGCATCAGCCTTTCCAGGGATATATTATATTTATGGGAACCATTTAATTCTAAATCCAGAAGGCGGTTAACACAATTCTATCCGTATGTTGGGCCCTCCAGTTCCCCGGATAAAAGAGAATGGTATCGTAATTTTGTGAGTGACACGTTAAAATTGAGAAAATTAAAGTCTACGAAAACCCTGAATCCAACCGATCCTTTTTTTATTAAAATCATAAAGCACGCCGGTATCAACCGCAGTTATCTGAAGTATAAAAGATCACAACTCCAGGCATTACTCAATCCAAACACTACGATACTTATAAAAGATCCGGCAAGCTTTTTTTTAACAGAATTTTTAATTCAGGAATTTGATTTTAAAACTATCGTAGTGATCCGCCATCCCGCCGCTGTCTCATTATCCCGGAAAAAATTAAACTGGAGATTTAATCCGGATTGGTGGTACCAAAAGGATTTATATCAAGACCGGATAGCCGATTTGATGCGAAACTATGATATGACGAACAGCGATATACACAGCGAGTCCGCATTAATATGGATGGCTGCATATGATTATTTATTAGAACTGCATGAAAAATATCCCCATCATATACGCTTTGTCACACATGAGAATCTCTGTATCCATCCGCATAAAGAGTTTGAAGACATCTTCACTTACCTAAACTTGTCATATACACAACAGATTCGAAAAGCCATCGATAAATACACAAGTGGACAAGATACAATAACTCAGCATGGTGATCTGAGCATTGTACAGGCGAAAAATGCTTTGGAGCTGGTGGATAAATGGAAAAGGGAACTATCTAAGGATGAGATCGATCATATACAATCACTTGTAAATGACTCTAACGCTTTTAACCGCTTCTATGTATAAAAATTTATCCCTCAGCTTAAATAATTAATATCTGAATATTAGTTATTCGCTTGTTGAGAGACAATCGTGTAACTTTTGTTTACAAATCCTCACACTCTCATACCACCTGTCAGGAGATATAATACGGCCATCCTAACTGCCACACCATTGGTCACCTGATTGAGTATAATAGCGCGGTCACTATCGGCTACTTCACTCTCCATCTCAACTCCCCTATTAACCGGTCCGGGATGCATTATGATAAAATCAGGATATTCTTCCAGATGCTGACGCTTGATACCAAACCGTTGATGATATTCACGAATACTTGGAAAAAGCCCGCTCTCCTGCCGCTCCAATTGAATACGTAAAGCCATAGCGACATCACACCAGGCTAAGGTCTCTTCCAGGTTATAGGATACATTCGCACCCAACTCTTCAGCATAAAGAGGCATGAGTGTTTTGGGTCCGCAAACGGTAACCTTGGCACCTAACTTACGCAATCCTATAATATTCGATCGAACAACCCGACTGTGTGTAATATCTCCGATTATGGCTATTTTCCTACCCTTTAGTTCACCTAAACGTTGTTTCATGGAGAACATATCCAACAACGCCTGTGTTGGATGCTCGTGAGCGCCGTCACCGGCGTTTATGATGGAAGCGGAGACACAGCGTGTCAGGTAATGTGGCACACCCGGACTCTCATGCCGGACAACCACCATATCTATTTTCATGGATTCAATATTACGAATCGTATCTTTAAGTGATTCCCCTTTTTTCGTACTCGAAGCACTTTTTGAAAAGTTAACGACATCGGCTCCCATCCTCTTCTGTGCCAGTTCGAACGATATACGGGTTCGTGTACTATTCTCATAAAAAAGATTTACGATCGTTTTATCACGTAATGTTGGCACCTTAGGAACCGGCCGGTCCAGGATGTCCCTGAAATGTCTCGCTTGATCCAAAACATAGCGAATATCATCCCCGCTGTAATCTTTCAACCCCAGCAGGTGTTTATGTTTAAATTCGTAAGGCGATTGTAAATCACTCATTATGGTTTTTCACCACTGCTTATTATTCATTTGAAGTATCCACTAAATAGACCGCATCCTCATTATCAAGTTCTTTGACATAAACTCTTACTTCTTCGCTCGATTGAGTAGGTACATGCAATCCGACATAATCGGCGGTAATCGGTAATTCCCTAAGCCCACGATCTATCATACAACAAAAACGGATTGTTTTTGGCCGGCCAAAGGCTGTCAATGCATCCAACGCAGAGCGTACCGTTCTTCCGGTGAATAGCACATCATCCACTAATATCAAATCCTTGCCATAAATATTGAATGGTATCTCGGTCACTTTAACAGTTGGCATTTTCATTTTCGAACGGTAATCGTCACGATAGAAAGATACATCCAATACACCGACCGGAATATTCACACCATATGCCTTTTTAATGTTTTTCTGAATCCTTTTGGCAATATAAACACCCCTCGTCTGCATCCCGATAATAGCTAAATTGGAAAGATCATCATAGGGTTCACCGAATTGATGAGCAAATCGCATTAAAATGCGGCTTATTTCCTCTTCAGATAAGAGCCTGGCTTTTGTTTCGGGCATAAAATTACACTATTCAGATCAATTTCAATAAGTTTAGATAATGTAAAAATCTATCTCAACAATTAGTACTACTAATTAAAACTTTTATATTAAAATCACTAGAGAATACAGAAATTAAAAGTCAGGATATAGACTAATCGAATCCGGTGATGACCTATTTCGCTTTGCACCGTGTGCTATGCCCATTGCGCCAGGCTTATTAC
Source organism: Balneolales bacterium (assembly GCA_035267045.1). Taxonomy (GTDB): domain Bacteria; phylum Bacteroidota; class Rhodothermia; order Balneolales; family DATFMH01; genus DATFMH01. The sequence goes on along the minus strand of DATFMH010000041.1, from coordinate 12,289 downwards.
TTACGTCTTAATATTTTATTGTTTATTCTTTATATATATTTCATATCAGTTATATAAGCTAAAGGGGATTGATATTTTTAAGTATTATAAAATCAGATGCAAGTAAAACGACATTCTATTGCAAAAAATACCGGTTGGCTGTCTGGCGTCAATCTTTTAATCAAACCCCTTTCTTTTGTATTTATTATTATATCCACACGACTTTTGGGTGCAGAGGACTTCGGTAAATTCGCATTCGCCGTTTCAATTGTTTCATTTATCAATGTTTTTTTTGAAGGCGGTATTAATATCCATACCGTACGTTCCATTTCCGCTGAGAAACAAATTTATACCGAGAATTTCTATTTGCATCTTGTACTGAAAGTAGCTGGTGGTTTACTCACCGGAATTATAGCATTCCTGTTCCTCATATTTACACACTATGAAAACACCATCGTTTATCTCACACTTATAGCAATTAGTTTTATTACTTTTAATGTATTATTGATTCACTTACGTACTTATTTCCGGGCTTTTGAAATAATGAAATATGAGGGGTATTCAATAGCCGTGGAGAAGATCGGATTAATTATTATTTGCGGTGCAGCTTTACTAATACACAGAAGTGTCATCTTATTTACGGTTTTCTATGCCTTTACCTACTTTCTAACATTTTTATATACCCTTGTTTTACTTTTTAAGGTCCTCGGTAAGCCTAAATTTCAATTCCATATTTCACGTATTTATAGTGATGTAATAGCACCTGCTTCGCCTTTTGCTATTATGAATATACTTATTGTAGGCCGTTCACGAGCAGGAACTGTTTTATTGAAAATTATCACTCATAAAGACAATTGGGTTGGGTATTATAACGCATCCTACCGTCTTTTAAACTCATTCCTGTTATTCCCCAACATGATCACAACACCGTTGATGCCAGTTATTGTTCGTATTCAAAATCGATTTATAACGGTAAGACGATTGCTCAACAGTTCATACCGGTATATTCTTGGTATTTCAGCATTGATTTCGTTTCCTATTTTCCTATTAAGTGGACCCATCACTATTTTACTGTTCGGTAGTTCCTTCAAACCTGCAGCACCCGTTTTAAGAATCATCTCCTTGAATATGATACCGGCTGCCCTGATTTTACTTATGGGAATGTTAGTGGCCAGTCTAGGTCGTCAAAAAGCCGTAAATAAACTTTTCATATTCGAAACAATATCAACCATCTTATTTCACATTATTTTTATCTATCTGTATAGCTATGTTGGAGCAGCGGTAGCCTCCATTATTGGTGATATTATCTATCTGTCTATAAATATATGGGTGGTCAGAGATTATATTCGTGGTTCCGGATTAATTACGCTTACATTACGAACTTTATTGATATTACCAGCATTGATATTGATTGAGAATATGCCATTCTACCCGGCTAGCAAGTTTATTGATTTTGTACTCATCATATTGATTACGTTTACAAGTCTGTTTGTTTTACAGGTGATCAGGATGAATGAAATCAGGAACTTGCGAAAGGTGATTCATGATATGTTTCATGAGAGATTTAAACATAAGTACTGAGGGTACTTATGTTTAAACGTTGTAGCGAAGCTACTATGTGATACACTCAATTGATATACTAATGAAGTTAAGGAATATTGCTTTATTACATATCTCACTAATCCATTTAAAATTGGTCTAATTTTAAAATTCTTTTTAAGTATATGGTGGAATAGTTGAATTAATATATTGAACAGAACCGGATTGATTAATTAGTGTAGGTGAAGTAAACCTAGAACCAATAATAGTTGCATATGGTGGAATAGTTCCGTCTAAATCGTCTATAAGCAAACTGTAATATCCAGATGGTGGATTTGAGTTGATGTAACATGCACTTATAAGGGCTTCTACACATCCTCTCATGTGAATTAAATTTTTAGAATTAGTTGAATTTAGACTATTTATATACAAACTATTCAGAGTTAAGCCTTTCATTCTCTCAAAATGAAATTGGGGGCCATCATTATTTTCTGCGCCACAGGAATAAAGTGCTATATCATATATACTTTTACCACTCCCAATATAGAATGAGTATCCGCCTAAAGTATTATAATCACTTGCACAGTTAATTAAACTACTATAATGAACATTTGTCCAATAATAACCATAACCTCCATTTTCGTGTGAATAACAGTTCTTTAAAGTTGTACTCGTTCCATCCCCTATAATGTTAAAACCATTACCTGTACAACCTCTTGAAGTAACCCCTGTTAATTCATTCATCATTGGTCTAGTTAATCTTATGCCATCCCCGGTAAAATCTTTTACTAGAACCGAGTTGATTTTTATAAAACTAGCATTTTCTGGTCCACCATCTATGTCAATACCAATAGAATTAGCTGATTGTCCAGATTTCCCTTTTATTTGAAGATTTTCTATTGTTATTGCAGAAGCAGATATAGTACTAGTGCCTGTAGCATAAAAATCTCCTTTTTCACATAGTATTATTGATTTATCTTTACCAGCCCCTTTTAAAATAGTTCCTTGTTTAATTTCCAACTTATCACTAATCAAAAATGTTCCCTCGGGAATTTCAACAACATAACCATTACTCCAACTAGCATTTAATGCATCTTGTATATGAGTTTTATCATCTGTATTACCATCACCCACTGCACCATATGTTGGATCTGTAATATTTATACTATATGTTTTTGACATAATAAATTTACTTAATTTATATTTGTTAGTTAAGTGTCACATTCTTAATTAACATAAACACATAATTCAATATATTTATATACTTTTCCCATTTATAACTAAAATAAAATTCCATTATCTATAATTGCTATATAGAACATCTGATTTAGAAGATGGCTTCAACTTCATTTCAAACGACCTCATTGGGAATTCTAAACTGATAATCTCAGTTGAGAATAAATTAGAATATGAAATCTCATATTTTCATCACTCAACTTTCTTATCCTATCTATTTAAAAAACGAGATGTTTGAGTTTACTTTAAAGAAACACATCAACGAGATCACTGATCCGCACCCGGGACCACTAACTTGCCGTATTGGAATGAGTGCTAAGTAATTTTTATTTTAACATAAATCCAATATCCATTATCCCATCCCTTATTAACTTAATAATTAAATACACTCAATAACTTTTGCTTAATACCTCTGGAACTTTGTGCCTGATCTCACACTTTGCTCTATGTACTTTGCGCAATGCTCTACCCTTATTCTTTTCATCTTCTCTGCGAGAAACGTTATTTTATGATTTTATATCGATAATATCCGTGAGCAATTCTCGTAATAAACGAGGAGATATTTTTTAAATAACCTTAATTTCATGAACAAAGCTTTTTTTCTCGATCGTGATGGTACCATTAATGTGGATTATGACTACGTTCATCGTCCGGATGAATGGACCTGGTGCAAAGACGCCATCAAGGCTCTTCAATGGATGAAGGACGAGGGTTATAAAATCATCATCGTTACCAATCAATCCGGAATAGCCCGGGGTCGATACACCGATAAGCACGTCGAGGAATTGCACGAGTGGGTCGATGAACAATTAAAACCATATGGCATTCATATCGATGGATGGTATTATTCTCCTTATCATCCCGATTATCACGAGGATAAAGATCCCAATTTGCTGAAATTACGCAAACCGGATGTCGGGATGTTCATGCAGGCTAAAGAGGAACATGATATAGACTTCAAAAAATCATTTATGGCCGGTGATAAGATCACAGACCTGAAGCCAGCCATTAAACTGGGTATGAAATCTTATTTCATACGCTCCAGGCATGAACCCAATCAGGATAAAAAGTGGCTCCGTAAACATAATATCAGTATCCATGATACCTTATGGGATGCCGTTCAAACTATTCAAAAAGAAGAGTTAGCGTGAAAGTAGATCATTCAGTTGTAAGTATCGATTTTTGGAACACCCTGGTAAAAGCGGAAACAAATGGGGAAACGCGACAGCGTGTTCGTATGGAGGCGTTATTGTTTATCGCAAACAGATACCGCCCGGAATTGACCGAAGAGATGGTCCGTGTGGAACAAAAAACAGTGAACAAGGAATACGATAAGATCTGGCTTGAAAATCATCGCACACCATCAACTTTTGAGTTGCTTTCATCCCTGTTTAAACGGCTTGATATCCAGCCTAATGACCAGGAGATAAAGGACCTTTCTAAGATATTCCAGGAATCTATTTTCGACGGCCCGCCTGAATTAGCCGATCATGTTACCGATGTGATTCCCGAACTGGCCGACAGGTATCCACTGGCCATCATCTCCGATACCATGTACTCACCGGGACGTGTTCTTCGGGAATATCTCAGGGAGAGAAACTTATTCCAATATTTCGATACATTCGTTTTCAGTGATGAAACGGGATACAGCAAACCGAATGTCAAAGCTTTCCAGACAGTACTCAATAATGCGAATGCCAATGCTGAAAAATCATACCATATCGGTGATATTCAATTAACAGATATCATTGGAGCTAAACTGGCAGGTATGAAATCCATTTTATATACGGGTGTATCCGATTTCTATAAAAATAACTCGGACGCCGACTACATCTTCGACAACTGGCTGGATATTAAAACATTACTATTGAATAGTTAACAGAAAGCCCGCATCTTACCCCTGTTTTATTTCGTTATTGGTTCTCAAACAATACATTAACCAAATCAGTCAGATGTCCATAACCAGATATTATTCCATTTTACTTTTCTCTTCGCTTTTTTTCCTTACCCCGCTAAAATCATACGGACAGCAAGATCAGGGTATCAACGGAGATTGGAAACTTTCGAAAAATCAGAGCACTGAAATATCTCTTTATAATACGCTCTCATTGAATATTAAATCTTCTGATGACTCTGTGCGCATTATACAGATCTGGGGAACTCATCGATCAACGATCGATACGCTTGAGCTGAAAACAGGGGGCTCAGTTAATGAAATCCCCGTCGAATCACGCGTTTGGCCGACTAATGTATTTATGGGTGTCTCACAAATACCGGGGTCACATAAAAAAGTCGCGGCGAAATGGAGCAATGGACATCAGCAATTAGATATAACTGAACAATACGAGGTTTGGTCGTCACAAGGCAAGGCACTGGTAAAAAGCGACTACACCTATGCCCTTTCCAAAGACGAACAATCACTTACCATAACCATCGACCGGTCTACGCGAAAAACCGGCAAACCTCTTAGATATGTATTCCACCGGCCTGGAACTAAAAAGGCGTATTATGTCAAACTGAATGATAATTGGGAGTTAAACGGCGGACTTCCCATAAACGCATTTCTCATAAGTCTGCAGGGATTAGCCAATTTTAACGGCCCGAATTTGTATTTCATCTATCCCAACGACTGGACATATACATTTACACCATCTGTCATGAAATTTTATGAGAAACGGTATCATTACGATTTCGAAAAATTAGCTAACGCTTCCCAAGCTTTTGCAAAATTTCATGATGCTATCAAGGGATATGTTGTATGGGATCCATCGGTCAGGACTTCTCTTAATGTTGCTTTTACAGTTGCCGGACTGGATACCGCTGTAGTCATCACACCCAATATGATTCCTGCCATGAAACAAGCCGGCATTCCCAAAGTGGCTGATTTTAGTGGCCGGTTTGAGGGGAAAACGGATGCCCAGATCTATAAATGGGCTTATCAAAAATATGGTAAGCAATGCAGCCGTAAATTTATCGTCTGGATGGGAGGCGTAAGTGGCAACAAGATGCAGCCCGGTATCGCTGATTTCGGAATTTATAAACACGCCTTTTTCACTGATTTATCTACACTCGAAAAAGATACGACCGAATATAATCTCGCCGGCGATATCATGAGCAGGCAGAAGCCCTATACTATGGTCATGGGTTGGCACTCCTACGCAAAAGATAAAGAACGTGACTTCGTTAAACTGGCTTCTCATTATGCCTTGCGCGTGGAAGGATTAAATACGCTGCCCAATATGAGCTTTACTTCACAGATACCACCAACTCCGGGATTCAAATTCAAGAATCACCATAACATTGTTCCGGGTAAAAAGTACAAGCCGAAAAAGAAAGTCTATATCGCCTGCATCCAAACCGACGGATTGGGGCTGGGTGCATGGCTGAAACCGGGTCGGGGTGAAATACCTTATGCATGGGAAGTTACAATGAACTGGAAGTGGCTGGCACCTGCTATGCTGGAATATTTTTATTCCCAGGCGACCCCGAACGATTATTTTATCGGTTCGTTATCCGGTCCGGGTTATATGTATCCCAAAGCGATACCGCCAAAATATCTCCCCGGTGTCATTAAAAGAGCTGATACGCTGATGCACAAACTGGATCTGAATGTTTTCGAGATCATGGATTACTCACAAGGTGCCACAATTGAGGGAAACACCGAATTACCTAAAAGGATTGTAAAAGCTTACTACAAATACATGCCCAATGCCATCGGTTTTGTTAACGGCTATGCCCCGGCTCATACTTTTTATGTACAAAACGGCAGGCCATTTATCTCATTTGACTACTACCTGTCACCCAAACGACCGGCCAAAGAAGTCGTATCCGATTTAGAGGAACTGGCATCGATTAATTCCAAACGTCCCTACTTCCTGTTGATGCACGTTCGGGAATGGAGCGATATCAAGCATGTTAAAGAGATCCTGGATCAACTCGGACCCGATTTCAAAGTTGTGCCCCTCGACGTATTCATGAAATTAGCCGGGAATGCCCCAACTTATAAAGATCATTTCATGCAAAAGACAAAGTAGCAGAGTACCTGGAATATAGTTATTAAGTGTACTGAATATATTGAGTTATTCTGGATACTTAGAATTATATTGGATGATGAAGGTCTGGAAGCAGGAAATTTTTTAGCCACAGATTATTGCGGAAATAAGCAGATTTAAAAAGTTTATAACCGCATTCATTGCCATTAGGCTGTCATTCCGAAACGTGTCGAGGAATCAAACAACGCCCGGGAACCATATACCATTTCTAAACTATTGAAGGCCTTCAGCCTTTATAGATTCCTCCGCGTTGGTCGGAAAGACAGAATTGCGAGTAATTTAAATATATTAATTACTGCTCGTTGATCTTTTCACATAAAAATCCACGATCACCCACTAAATCTGCGTTATATTTTGTCTGAATTTAGATTTTTCAGATTTAAGGATTATTGGTCATCAATGGACGGGAGGGTAAACTTGCCCTGCTTGCGGATCCTTCCGGTAATCCGATAGATTTATTCGAATATTACAAGGAAAATCCAAGGTTATAGTCTCTTTAAATTTACTAAACATAAGTTTGAAATCAGTATTTCATAAACCCGGCAGGCATATAAGAACCCACCTCTCTTTTGGAGTGACTCTCATTCTGTGAATGATTATTTTCAGTATAAATACACCATAGGTCGAATCATATGTTTCTTACAGAATCCTCTTTAAAATTATCTTACCGGCAGTTTTTATCCGGCCTGGAATACCTGTTGAAAGATTCCGGAATTGCATCTTACAGCCTGTTCGCTATGGCAGCGGACAATAACAAAAAAAACCTTGATGAACCATCACATAGAGCCAGTCAACAGGTGGGCAATGTTATCATATACATTGAAGAGCACTTGACCGAAGAGTTGAGTCTCGAACGATTGGCTGAAGAAGCCAGTTTGAGTAAATATCAATTGATACGCAGATTTCATGATGAACAGGGAATAACACCCTGGAAATTTCTTGTTGGTAAACGTGTTGATAGAGCAAAAAAACTACTTGCAAACGGATTGTCACCCGGACAGACAGCGATGGAGACCGGTTTTTTTGATCAAAGTCATTTGAATAAAGTTTTTAAAGAAAAAACCGGATTGACCCCCAAAGAATATCAGGAAAATTATTTCATCAACAATAATTAACCTGCTATAACACACGCGCAATATTTTACAATACTTCGGTTATGTCGATGTCTAATATTGATGAAAAACGGGGTCTAACATATCCTCATTATATCAAACCAGTATTCGTATGATATGAACTCAACAAAACCCATTTCTGTACATTATAATATCGCCGACAGGCTTTTAAAATCACGGATAATCGTGATTAATGGTGAAATTAACCAGGAGTTGGCCGGAAATGTGATTTCTCAATTAATTGCTCTTGCCTCTCAATCCAATGAACCGATAACATTGTTCCTCCATTCACAAGGTGGACATGTGGAGTCAGGTGATTCCATCCATGACATGATACGATTTATTAATGCAAGGGTTCGTATCGTCGGTAACGGCTGGGTGGCGAGTGCCGGAGCCATTATTTATGTATCAGTACCGGTTGAGGATCGTTATTGCCTGCCCAATACCCGTTTTTTGCTGCACCAGCCGAGTGCAGGTGTTAAGGGGAGCGGCAGTGATATAGCCATCGAAGCCGAAGAAATTGTTAAAATGCGTCATCGGATCAATGAGATTTTAGCAGCAGGAACCAACCGGCCACTGGAAAAAATCGAGGAAGATACCCAGCGAAATTTCTGGCTGACTCCCGGGGAAGCCGTGGAATATGGTTTAGTTGGTAAAATCATCGAAAAGATTTCCGAGGTGGATTGAATAATTATTATAATATTTGCAATGTGCGCTCACCAATTGAGCGCTACGAATATAGATGGTGATACCTCACCTTACCTTAAAACATGAACACTTATTCTCTCTAAATCCTTATCCAAAATCCCTGCGGTAAGTCCTTCGCCTTTTATGAAGCTTATTATCATATTTGTGCCATAACGCCTGTATCGCCTTATTCTCCTCCAGTTCCGGATTGGTTTCCACCTCTTTGATGCCCCGGCGAATAAACAACTCGTTCATCTCTTTAAATATAATAGCTGTTAAGCCTTTATTCTGATATTCCGGTTTGATCCCGATCAAATAGAAAGCCGCCTTATCATGAGAATATTGGGTACGTATCAGGTGAAACCACCCAAATGGCAGTAATTTACCCTTTGCCCGTTGTAAAGCTTTAGCGAAAGACGGCATTGTAATGGCAAAAGCAACGATCTCTCCATCCTTGTCAACCACACAATTGATGAATTCAGGCTGGATATACCTAAAATATTTTTTCTTATAATAGGCGATTTGTTCCGGCTGAATAGGCACAAACGTACTGAGCTGGCTGTATGTCTGATTGATCAGCTCAAATATTTTGTCTACATGACCAATAATTTCGTTTTTATTTGAGAAACGTAGCACTTTCAAATTGTATCTATCCTGAATCTTACCGGCAAACTGCATTACCCTTTCATTCGAACCTTTTTCCGGGACTTTAATTTTATATTCAACCCATTCTTTTTCTTTCACAAACCCCAATTGTTCAAAATGCTTCCTATAATATGGTAAACCGTACCATGTAATCATGGTATTGAGTTCCTCGAATCCGTCAACCAGCATACCTGCTTTATCCATATTCGAAAAACCCACCGGCCCTTCCATAAACGTCAGGCTATGCTTTCGGCCAACCTTCTCAACTTCACCAAGCAGGGCCTTTGTCACTTCGATATCATCGATGGCATCGAACCATCCAAAACGAATCTTTGGTACTTGTTGATCACGGACTTCTATCCAATTAATAATTGCAGCAATTCTGCCTACCGGTTTACCATCACTAAAAGCCATGAAAAAATGTGCCTCGGCATTGTTGAAAACCGGATTTTTATCGCGGTCAAAAACCTCCAGTTCTTCACTGATCAACGGCGGGACCCAATAGGGATTTTTTCCAAATAGCGAAAATTGAAACTTGACAAAGTCCTCAAGCTGAGAAGCCGTTATCATTTCCTTAATAATAATCATACTCGTTCTTTCCTGTTCAAACCTATATCTTCCTAATAGTATCTTTAAAAGCGGAAATCATGATAAAATTTATTACCAACCTTTTTGTCGAGACTCTCCTTAAACTGATAGTTCGATTGGCAAAATCTCTCTTCCGCATCTCTTTCATGATTAAATTGTCTTATTAATGAATTAATTGGAAATCTGCCTTTTAAAATAATTTTATGCAAAAAATATTTTGGTAATTTTAAATTGCCAATATTTGTCAGATAATAAAAATTGGCGCTTATAAAAAATATAAGATCATTATATACTGACAGGTTGCGTATCTCATCCCTAAAATAACCCTTTTAAAAAGGGCCATAATTCATTGATAAGATAATTCCGAACGTTTTGCAGGCCCCTGATAGTTAAGTAATGTAATATCCTTTTGGGAATGTGAGCAACTTACAAATTATTTAAGGTATTAAAAACCTGACCATGAACAGCAGAGACCGATAACGAATGATCGATGAATAATTATTCATTACCTGTTCTACATTATTTACCGAATGTGGAAGGCTTATATATTAAACATATAAAACAAAATGTGATTATTATTTATTGTAAAGCAGGTTTCGTCTTTCAATCCTTGTTGTTTTATTTTCATACTACATGATTTGATCGATTGATTTACGTGAAAATTATCAGTTTGCAAGGGATATCACAGATATAAAAGAGACCAGGTATTTTAATAAATCTTGCAGCACTTTCAACTTTAACAGGGGCAAAACACTATGAAAATCATTCCATTGTTACTTAAAGAATTTGACCAAGAAGCAGAAATAACACGCAAGTTTCTCAATAGAGTGCCGGTTGAGAAATTTGAGTGGCAACCGCATAAGAAAAGCATGAAATTGAAAAACCTTGTTGTTCACATTGCAGAATTACCGGGTTGGGTTGCAATGGGCCTCAACACGAATGAAATGGACTTTGCCGCAAGCCCATATGAGCCTACACCCGTCAGCAGTTTAAAGGAGTTATTGGAACTTCATCAGACATCAATCGATAATGGCAGAACAGCATTAGAGCAAGCTGAAGAAGATGATTTGCGGCCTACCTGGAAGTTAAAAAATGGTGGACAGGTATTAAGCGTAATGACTAAATATGAAGTGATCCGTCATTCGTTCAGCCAGACCACCCATCACAGGGCACAACTGGGTGTCTATCTGCGCCTTTTGGATATCCCGGTCCCGGGCAGTTATGGTCCAAGCGCGGATGAACCCGGGATGTAGATAAGAAAAAACAACATTAAGGTCATTACGTGAACTCTTGGACGAAGTGACGAAAGAATCCCCGTGAATTTCGGGGTAATCACCTGCCGTATTTATACTTATACATATGAACAACGGCAGGTGATTGACGCGTCGATCATTCCGCATCCGCTTTACCCTCTTCTCGCATTGACAAAATCTTCAATTTTTATTTGGTCATTGAAAATCTATGGGATAAAAAAAAGCCTATTCATATTCAATCAATTACGAAGGTAATTTTTAAATTTGTTACCTTAAACTACGGTACTATTTATTTAATGTTTTAATTTACAATTCGTATGGACGGCTCTGATTTTAATTACGAACTTTATTTCGATTTGTCACCGGATTTATTATGTATAGCCGGTTACGATGGGTATTTCAAAAAAATAAATCCGGCTGTATCAAAAATATTGGGCTATTCCATGGAAGAATTATATTCCAGGCCCATAAATGATTTCGTTTATGAGGAAGATAAGACTGTCACCTCAAAAGTCCGTAAAGATCTCATATATTCGAAACCATTATATAATTTTGAAAACAGGTATGTGGCTAAGAGCGGCGATGTCGTTTGGCTGACATGGACCTCCTTCCCCATTGAAAAAGATAAAGTGATTTTTGCCATTGCCAAAAACATTACGCATAAAAAGAAACTGGAAAATGAAAGAAATACCCTTCTCACAAATCTTACAAAGATCAATAAGGAACTGAAACAATTAAATTATACCACTTCTCACGATTTAAGATCACCCGTAAACAGTTTATTATCAATTTTCGATCTTATTGATATAAACAAAATCAGTGACGATGAAACGGTGGAATTGATCCGGTTTATAAAAACGGCAGGAGAACAATTAAAAGAGACTCTTGATAATTATGTGGACATTTTAAGTGAGAAAAACAGTCAAAATGTAAAATTGGAGGAAGTATCTTTGAACCAATGCCTGCAGTCGGTTCTCCAGTCCATTGAAACATTAATAACCATCTCACAAGTGACTATAAGCACGGATTTTTCCCGTTTCCATACTGTTTCATTTAACAATGCATACATGGAAAGTATATTCCTGAACCTGATCACCAATTCCATTAAATATGCGAGGCCGGATCATCTTCCTGTCATCACCATTCATACTGAAAAAAAGAATGGGATCAACCGGTTAATATATGCTGATAATGGTTT
>DATFMH010000040.1:0-8294 GCA_035267045.1 Balneolales bacterium | reverse complement strand
GGATTCACTTTTTTACGCATTTTGTTTATATCGTGATCAAATGCACTGTATACTTTGGACATTGCCAATCTGACATCATATTGTTTATATATGAATAGATTCTGTTTGAGCCAGGAAGCAAATGGATCACACTCCTGTTTTTTCCCACTTGAAGCTTTTTTCGTGGATAGAATTTTACTTTTGTTTTCACCGGTCGCAATATGCAGGCTATTGACATATTCAAAAGTATATTCCAAATTCTTAGTGGCATTCTGATATTTATGGGTTTTCCAATTGATATAACCGACTAAAAAGTATATTTCCGCATTTTCGTGTTCCATCATCAATAGCTTGTTAAAGATCCCATATGCATCATCTTTTCTATTCTGAAATAATGCGATTTCACCAAGACATTTTTTAGGATTCAATGCTTCTTTATTCAATTCATTGGCACGGGTAAAATACAACTCAGCCTTCTCCGGCTTAAAATAGTTTTTATGCTCTATACAAAAATATAGATTCCCCAATTGATTATATGCCCGCTCACTTTGTGCATTCAAGGCAATCAATTTTTCCCATGTTTGCTGTGCCTTACTGAACATTCCCGCTTTCATATACATATTACCGATGTAATACAACGCATCTTTGTGATTCGGATTTAACTTCAGCGCTTTATGATAAGCAGTAATAGAAGAATCGATCTCATTTTTCAATCGATATTTAGTGGCACTATTGTAATAAGTCCAGAATGATTGCGCCGAATCTTGTTTTATAACATCGGTCGACGCACGGCCTGAACCGGTGTTTTCCGTATATTTCACTATCGAGATACCTGCAAAAGCGATGAACAGGATTATGGCTATAATTATAAACTCTTTACGTATCATATAATTTACCTGCCGGAAAGCTTATTCATATTTGTAATATTTTGTTTTCCCTCTTTTATCTCTATTCGTTCATTCACCGGTATATTCAGGAATTGTTGACGCTGACCACTCGGCCAATTGACGTCAAGCGTATCTACTTTCGCTTGTTTTGCCAGCCCGAAATGTTGTATCAAACTATTTTGTGACAAATATGAACTCTGGTCACCGACTTCACGAATCTGCGATACAGTGCTGCTTACTATTCTTATTTTTGCTCCAATGGCTGACCGATTGCTTTTGGTCCCGACAAGCTTTATTTCCAGCCAGTTATTTTTATTTCCGCCGTCGTTTCTCAGAAGTACCGCTCGGCCCCCGTTGTTGACAACAAAGACATCTACATCCCCATCATTATCAAAATCACCAAAAGCAGCACCCCTGCTCACATTTTTATAAGACAGAGCTTCCCCGCTGACTGAAGTAACATCTGCAAAACCTTTTTCAGGCCCTTCATTCCAATACAAGGTGTTCTTCATCGGAACCAGATATTTCGGATGATCTTTCTGTTGGTCTGTGCTTCCATTCACCACCAGCAGGTCGAGACGCGTATCATTATCATAATCAAAGAATGAGGTCCCCCATCCTACATAATCCAGCGATATTTGACCGAGTCCGTATTTATCCGCTTCATCCTGAAACAGGAGCGGAAACCGTGCGTTGGGTATTTTACTCATAGTGTTGCGTTTATTACAATACAACCCATTTTCTTCAGCAAGCCAATGGGTTACAAACAAATCCATATCACTATCATTATCCCAGTCACCGACAGCCAGCCCCATTGCTCCCCTATAATCAGCTACATGAGCGGGATGGCTGACTTCTGCAAAGGTGCCGTCACCCAAATTGCGATACATCATATTATCAGAGACATCATTAGCCACATATAAATCCGGCCAACCGTCATCATTAAAATCACACCAGGATGCTGACAGGCTTTTACCCGTTGAATCAGCTACTCCCGCAGCAACAGCTATTTCCGTAAAAGTCCCATTGCCATTGTTGTGATATAATAAATTGCGTTCTGGTGGAAAAGATAATGGATTTATGCCCGGAGGCTCTTCGTCGTTCCCTCTTTGCAGTTTCAGATGATTATTTGATCGACTATACTTCACATAGCCACATACATACAAATCCAAATAGCCATCCCTGTCGTAATCCGCCCAACTTGCACCCGTCCAAAAGCCTTTCTTACCTCCCAAACCGGCTTTCCGGGTTACATCCGTAAAAGTTCCATCTCCATTATTATGATAAAAAGCATTTTCCCCATAGGATGTTATTACAAAATCAGGGTAGCCGTCGTTATCTATATCTCCGACGGCTACTCCCATTCCCCAGCCATGAAATTTAATTCCCGCTTTCCGGGTTACATCCGTAAAAGTTCCGTCACCGTTATTATGATAAAGGACACAACGAGCCGGTGATTGCTTAACATGGTCAGGCGTCATCGTCAATGGTCCTGCTTCATTTACCACTAACAAATCGAGATATCCATCCTGATCATAATCAATCCACGCAGCACCCGATCCCATGTCTTCTGGTAACTGCGTGGACCGCTGTCCATGAAAATGTGTAAATCGAATATCAGATCTTTTTGTGACATCTGTAAAAGATACATCCGGGTGATTCTTAGGTACAGGTTTACTGAGGACCGCTGTCACTCCCTGGACATGTTCACCGGGTATATAAATTTTTCGCTTTTTAGGCTTGATAAAAATGATGAGTAAAATTACGACACCTACAATGGCTATCAGGCTCGTTAAATAAATTGATCGTTTTCTCTTGGAGATTGACATATATATTACGGCTGAATGGGATGTGACTTTTTAACGATTATCATCTTTTGATCGCTTGATAAAACGGTGACCGGAGCGGTTATATCTGTTTTGCCATGATTAAAAAAGCGATTGAGCACAAACTGATTGAATTTCCGATAACAGAGTTCTGCATTTACAAACAAGGTATCGCCGGTTGTAAAACGATCCCGTCTTTCAGGCTTATATTTGAAATTATATTTTGCCTGATCGCTGAACCCCGGATAAAGTGCACGACTGAATTTCACACCCACCAGTTCCCACAAATTATGCCTGTCTATCATGCTGCCGTATTGATCTACCGGTTCCGCACGATATATGAATGATCCCGGAGGAATGAAATGATGCTTATCCAGGACACCGGATGAGTAAACGATATTACCATCACTGTCTTTAACGGTTAACTTAATCCAGGCCTGGATTAAATCGAGCGGCCCTGTAGGAAAATTATGTCCGGGTTTGTTATTAGTGACGGTGACATCTATTCCAACGTTTTGACCGATTCTAATGGTGCCGGATGCCGCAATTTGTATCGGCATAGCCGGACCATTATGCCATTTATTTTTAATTTCCGGGATCTTTACTTCACCTTTGAGCCATTTTACGACTAATTCTCTTTGTTTTTCTCCCCCGGGAAGTTTCAATAAAGTCGGCATAAACTGATTTCCACCAAGAAACCGGTGGCTTCTGTGTTTATGATCATTCGGCGTCCTGTTATAATCCAAAGAATCACCGTTAGCCGGGTCAAATGTTTTAACCAGCGGCATATGACATTCACGGCATTCTATGGTTTTCATAGGTTCACGCGGATGATTCCAATGACTTTTACGCCAATTGTCATACTGATTCTGTAACTGTACCCAGCCCACCCCGTTCACTTGCTTATTAATAAATTGTTTGTGACATGAGCCGCAAAATTCAGGCGTCTTCAACAAAGTCCTGTTATAAGTTGCAACATGATGTTTGGGATAGGCTCTTATTAAAAAATCACTCAGGAATTTCGCTGTCTTTCCCTTTCTCATCTCAAATAAATAGGGTATGGGTTTGGTAATCTGATACTGGGCATTTCCCTTCACATCAACCTTCGTAATCGAATGACAACTGACACAGGAAATCCCCTCATTCAAACCTATCGGATTCGTAAGCGTTTTATCGTCCAGGTTTTTGGAACCTGATAACAAGGAAATGGGATCATGGCATCCGCCGCAATAACGTGTTGATGCCGGACCTTTTTCAACGGCCATGGCATGTTGCACTTTTCGAAAAGCCGGATCCATAGCGGAATAGCGATGGGCACTGGCCTCCCACTCGTGACCTATACTGGTATGACACCCACTGCTCATACATGATTTTGAATCACCCAACAACCTGGCATCGATTGCGTCACCACTTCCGGTTGTAGCCAGACTGGGTTGAAACGGCTTATTTTTGCCATATAAAAATTGGTAATCGGCAGGGAATTTATTGTGAAATGAAATTGGATTATAAGCATATATGAAAAGACCCAGGAAAGCCACAAATGTAACTAATACAAGAAAAATTTGTATGCCGAATGACTTTTCCGCTTTTATAAGCACATGCTCTTTTTTCTCTTTGATTCCCCTGAAATCACGGATAATTAATAAACCTATATGAGGTACTACAGTCAGCAGAAAAGCAAATGTCGCTATTATATGAACATTATCCCAGATATAACTGATGCGGGTCAGAAATACCGCTTCATAGGATAAGAATAGTCCGGAAATTGCTGCTGCAACAGCCGTTATCATCGACAAGTAACCTGTCAGTTTATGATGAGTCAGGATTCTTTTACGATACGAAAGCCAATGACGGATCTGATAAATGATATAGGGTATCACGGCAACAAGTCCGACCGCCGTGTGCAGAACCACCAGGGCCTGTGAAGATAAGCTGAACGAAACCAGATAAATCACTAAACCTGATAATAATTCAAAGAGTAAAATTCCGACAATCCATATTGTCAGACGGCTATGCCATTTTACCTTAGTTGACTCCATAAGCACATGATCCAATATATTTAAGACATAAGACTATTTTGTCTACTATATAGATAAATATGCTTACAATCCAGTAAATAATTGTAAAAGAGCCGTTTAATAAAGGTGATTTGGGTCATATCCGCATGCCAGGCCGTTTTTTAAACCTAAAAAAAAAGCCTGTCCAATATGGACAGGCCTTCGAAAATCTGAAGA
Source organism: Balneolales bacterium (assembly GCA_035267045.1). Classification (GTDB taxonomy): domain Bacteria; phylum Bacteroidota; class Rhodothermia; order Balneolales; family DATFMH01; genus DATFMH01. The sequence goes on along the minus strand of DATFMH010000040.1, from coordinate 3,368 downwards.
TCAGAAATTTATTTATGGGTTGTTGCTTTCAACTGATCCATGGCCTGACGAATATAAATTCGCTGAGCTGTCATCTTCGGCACCTGTTTAATCATCTCAGGTAATTCCTTATGAAATTTTTGAAGTTCATTATAAGCACTTGACGGATCAAGTTCTATACGTCTGCCGGTTTGATACAATTTTATTAAAGTGTCAGGAGCCCATAAATCACCGTGATAATGGTTAAATAACCAGTTATTCTTGCTCAGGCGTTCTAACTTATGAACAGCTGTCTGAATCCTCGAGATATTGCCACGCATACCATTCAGCAATGGAGAATTGATATCCTGATTAAAATGAACTTCTACTTTTGTTGCGCGATGTACAGGACTCTCAGGGACACGAATAACGGTAGTAAACTTCATACCATCATACCACCATCCTGATGATCGATCATGATTATCCGTAAATGAAACGGAACGACCATTCACTTTAACAGATGCCGCCGGCCATGAGTTGACAATACGCACTTCATAGGATCTCTTTTTCGGCATTCCCTCATAGTTTCCTTTAGCAGGATCGATGGTCAATGTCAATGTTTTGCTATCAGGCTCTGCATGATGAATCGCCGTCCATGCATACTTACCATTTTCATAACTTTGACTATTGCCCTCGTCTTCGTATAGGCGTGCCGTAGCCGTATCACCCGGAAATACGGTCAATACCATTGGGTCGGGTGTTGCTTCATGCTTACCTATCGTCTTGCGTGATTGCATTGGAATGACAGCACCATCTCTGACATAAACCGGTATCTCGTCAATCTGGAATTGCCGGTTATAGACTTTACCACCTTCAAGTTTCGTACCTGTATACCATTCAACCCACTTTCCTTTGGGTAACCACACTTTCACATCAGACAACAAACTGTCTTTCTTCATGGGTGCTGTAACAGGACGCACGATCATATCGTCTCCGTATTTGTATTCATCCCTGAAATTATAGGCTTCCTGATCGTTCGGATGGCTGTAATACATCGGCCGTAATATGGAAACACCGGTATCGTATGCCACTCTCGACATGGTATAAATATACGGTATCAACGAGTACCGCATTAGAACAGCTTCGCGCATGGCACGGGCATATTTGTATGGGTAAGCCCAGATACGCCGCTCACCATCGGGATTCTTGGTTACGTGCGTTCTGAGAATCGGACTGAAAGCTCCCCATTCAACCCAGCGTGTGAACAACTCACCGTTTTCAGGCCCGGGCATATGTCCGCCGATATCATGACTCCAATAACCGTAACCGACGTTGGAGGCGGTTGAAGTGAAATATGGTTGAAATTTCAGTGATTTCCAGGTATTAATAACATCACCGGAAAAACCGATCTGATACCTGTGATTTCCCAGGCCGCCCCACCGGTGATAGATCAACGGGCGTTTATTTCCCTCCCGCTCCATATGAGTGTAAAACACATAATTAAGCCACCATGTCGGTGTTACACCCGGTATTTTGGTTGTACTCCACTGCTGCCAGTCGAGCCACCAGAAATCGACGCCCTGTTTCTCAAACGGGTCGATTACATATTTAAAATAGTTATTGGCAAATTTCTTATTCGTGATATTGAATGGCACGTATTTCTTTGTGGCCGGATCGATGCCCATCGCTTTGGCCATTTTTTTATAAGGCGCTTCATATGGTTGAATACCGGACGCCGGGTGCAGGTTCATCGTTACTTTCAAACCTTCTTTCTTCGTCCAGTCGAGGAATTTGGCAGGATTGGGAAAATAAGTTGGACTCCATGTATATCCGGTCCATCCCTTTGGCTGACCCGCCTGATCTCTTTGCGGTTTCGTCCAATCCAGTCCCCACGTGCGGTGCCAGTCCATGTCGATAACCAGTACATTCAATGGTACTTCATGCGTATGGAATTGATGAACCAGATCTTTAAATTCTTCATCGGTATACGCCCAGTAACGCGACCACCAGAAACCGAATGCAAAACGGGGAGGCATGGGTATTTTACCGGCCACTTTAATATAATCGTGGAGTTCCCCTTTATAATCATGACCATATCCCATAAAATACCAGTCCTGACGACCATTTTGTTTTTGCGGTACAACCCAGGGCCAATCCGAATTATCAAAAAGCGGTCGATTCGAATCGTTAACTACATACCAACCGCTGCGGGAGATGAGCCCGTCGGGTAATTTGGCAGCCCCTTCAACACCATCCAGGGTACGTATAGTCCCTTTCAAATTAGCCGTGTCTTTCAATCCCGGATGCCAGGAATGCCACATGCCGTTGACCTGATACTGAACAGAAAGATTATTCTCTGTAAATTTCCCGCTGTTTTCTTTGTATCTGAGTTTAAGTTTTCCGGTATTGATTTCGAGATTACCGTTATTATGTGCAACCTTATAATCCGGTGCCGGTAAATTGCGGTTGATAAATACAAACGATGCCCGGTTTTCAAATTTTCCATTTGGTTCCCATTCCATACGTATCATCCGATTGGTCAATACCGTAAAACGGACATTACCTGAAGTCACAACCGATTTGGGATTTGGATTCGGATTACCTTTCAATTGAGCAAAAGCTGGGAGAGCAGCCATACTTATCATTATACATGCAAGCAGACACCCTTTTATTTTAGTCCTATTCATAATTTAGTGGTTTTTACCCTGGTTACTATTTTCAAAAAACACAGCTTGATGCGATGAAAGATCATTAAATACTTTAATCAGAAATCACAGACAGTTACATCGAGCCAGATGTTTGAATATATAGAAATGGATAAAAAGCTGAAAGCGTTTACATAATTTACCTGTTGCCACTCTGAAACAGATCTGACACGTTAACAACCGCGAACGAATTATTCTAATCATTAAAACCACAATAGAAAACCCACAAGGACATTCCCAAATATTTCGGAAATTTTAATAACTAACAGGAAAATCAAAATATAAATATAGGTTTGCGTTTATTCATAATTCATATTACAACACTCAAATTGCATCATTTTAAAAATTCATTTATCTGATTTCTTTTTTTTAAACTGCTCCTAAGAAGACACTCATCTCGCAAACTTTAATAATTATATTTCACAAATAGATTTTATGAAAATATTATCTATATTTAGATGGTTGAGGTTATGGTTTTAAAGAAATAGATATTCAAATTTACTTGGGGTGGGTATGAGATATTTTTTAATGATATCGCTGTTTATGATAACAGCTTGTTCTTCTACAAATTCTTTTATTGATCGAGATATAGCCGGTCAGGTTCCAAAAAATGTTTCACGGGTAATCATTTCATCTCCATTACCCGTTGATTCCTTATATAGTAAAACCTTAAAAACTCTGTCATCAGATGGATATTCCTTCCGC
>DATFMH010000039.1:0-2682 GCA_035267045.1 Balneolales bacterium | reverse complement strand
CTGATATCTTCATACATAAAAAGAAAGCAGGGATACTGAGTGAATCAGACGACAGGGAATACTATACATTCGAGTACCTGAAAGATTATGATGGCCCACCGTTATCGGTAGCTTTGCCTGTTAGCGAGGAGTCTTACAGGTATAAAATCTTCCCGCCTTTTTTTGAAGGGTTATTACCGGAAGGGACCAACCTGGAAGCACTGCTTGGTCATCAGAATATTGATCGCAATGATTATTTTACACAGCTGATCACGGTCGGTACTAACCTGGTGGGTGCGGTAACCGTGGAGGAACATCATGAGTGACCGCTGTCCCATAACTTATAAAAAAGTTATTTTCGGTCTTTACAGTGATACCGGTCTGCATAAACTTAATCCGGCATTAAATGGGTTGAATTTATTGCCGTTCGATCGTTTTGGATTGCACCTGGAAGTGCAAAAACAGTATTGTAAAATATCCATACCCGGTACACAACCTAAACTTAATGCCCAGTTAAGTGTTAAAGACGAAACATTTAAGCTATCCGGGAAAAGTGGTAGTTTCATTCTCAAACCGGATAGTATACAGGAAACGGAACTTCCTCAAAATGAAGATGTGACTATGCGGATGGCTAAGGAAGCAGGTATTGAAATTCCTATTCACGGTCTCGTTTATGACAATGATCATTCACTTGTTTACGTAACCAAGCGATTTGATCGTGTTGGCAAGACCGGCAAAATACAGACGGAAGATTTTGCCGGGATAATTGGAGTAAATCGTTTATCCAAAACAGATGGATCCCTGGAACAGATAGCCGGAGTTATTGATAAGTATTGTACATTTCCAGTCGTTGAAAAAATGAAACTTTACCGGCGTATACTTTTCGGTTTTTTAACCGGGAATGCCAATATGCATCTAAAGAAATTCTCAATCATTAATAAAAAAGGGAAAATTACACTATCCCCGGCTTATGGCCTGCGAAATACAATCATTATGCCGAAAAAAATAGAACAGGAATCGGCTCTCACTTTGAATGGTCAGTTATCAGGATTTAATAATGAATTGTTATCCAATTACTTTGGCAGGGAAATACTGGGGTTAAATGAAAAAGTGTTAATAAATATTGAGCAAAAGATGGTTAAAGCTTACCCGGAATGGAAGCGACTGGTCAATATTTGTTTTCTAAGTGAGGAAAAGAAAAAGGCCTATCTGGAGGTGATGAAACAGCGCTGGAAAGTATTAGGCTGGCTGGTGTGAAATTTGGGTTATGGTAATCAAAAATGAATAAGAAGCAGTATAATTAATTACAATTCTATACAAATTACTGTGTATTTATTCTGTGAATATTTTATTAAAAAAATAGTGGTAAATACATAATAAATAGTTGGTTATATATTAACCCTGTGTTAATTAGTATATATATCTTGATAATTTAATTTTAAAATTATACATTCTTTTCAGACAATCGGTTAGAATATCTTACCTGTTGTATTTAGGGTTTTCGTGTTTTATAAGAAACAAAATGAAACACGAGTATTTAGCAGGGGTTGTTTCCATTGAGGTTCTTAAGGATATAGATATAAAACGGAATATATGTATTTAGGGATTTCCGGTTTTATCATTCTAAATATCCCCATTCCCTGTATATAAAATATTTATTTGTGTAGCAAATAGGCTCGGTAATATGAGTTCGATTCATATTATTCGAGTCGGTGGAGATAGTACGCTTTTTAAACGACGAATTTAAAGAGTGATACAGTAATATATTGCTATCTGATTTATAATAGGTGATTTGTTAAATATATTTTACTTATGAGGGGTTATGTATTTCAGGTATAAAATAACATTCAGCATTATAGTAAGTACTATAATATTCGTTTTACTATGTGTCATAGATATAAGTATAGTATCTGCACAGGTAAATACGGGCACCATTGGTGATTCCAATATAAAACCCTTAACAGCCGGTGGATCCATAGGATTCACAACTCAAGCCTATCAATCATTCGGTATTACAGCACGGCAGCCGGCCTTATTAGCAAGGGCTAATGCAAATGTGTCTTTTTCGCTTTTTGGGATGCATTCGGGTCTGAATTTATTGTACTCCACAGACGACTCGAGATTACGTCAAAGTATGAATCGACTAGGTTTCAGTGGTGATTGGCATTGGATACATTTAGCCGTCGGTGATGTGAGTCCGCAGATAGGAAAATACAGTTTAAATGGTGCAACAATTCGAGGTGGCTATTTAAAATTATCGCCCGGTATTTTCCGGTTAGCTGTCACAGCAGGACGTTCACAAAGGGCTATTAAACCCGGACCGAGCGTCAATGCATCCCGTTTAGCATATCGCCAATGGATGCTGGCTGGTAAAATTGGTCTTGGGGATAAGGAGAAGACACATTTCCATATCGATGCACTTTACGCTATTGATGATAAAAGCTCAATAGATACTACCCAAACAAATCTGTCGCTGTCGAAAGTAACACCGAAAGAAAATCTTGAATTAACGCCAGATTTAGGTATATCGATGTTTAAAGGAGCATTCAAGATAAGCAGTCAGGTTACAGTGTCGGTTTTTACTCGTGACATTAACAGTAATATGTTAGATTTATCCTCAGCCGGTGTTCCAGGTTTCATCACCGGGGTTTTTAAACCGAGAATCAGTACCCGGGTTAATTATGCCGGTAATGCCAATATGGC
>DATFMH010000038.1:0-11863 GCA_035267045.1 Balneolales bacterium | reverse complement strand
GAGCCGAAGATCGGACTTGAACCGACGACCCACGCTTTACGAGAGCGTTGCTCTACCAACTGAGCTACTTCGGCTTGTTTTGTAAGATTTGAAATATACGAAGAGTCGGGCGTCATCTGCAAAAGTTTATCCAGGTCTGTAAGCAAAACCCTATCTGAAGAAGCTTGACAAGAATTGTGGGTTCACATCGTTTGTTACAGTAAACATATTATTATTCGTTGATTGAAATTTGTAAGTTTGTCCGGTTATTAACTAACTAATGAGCTTTAATTAATCCCATTTCATATAAAATATTTTTAATGGCTTACGTAATACTTATCGCCACAGTTATAACTTCATTGACAGCCTGGTTCGTTTTTCCTCATTTTTTTGAGGATGGAATGCTGCGTCCTTATTACACGGTACATGAAAATCGCTGGTATCAGGTGATAACATCAGGATTTCTACATGCCGATTTTATGCACCTGTTATTTAATATGTTCACATTCTATATTTTTGGCCCGTATGTGGAAAAACTGCTCGGTACACCCATTTTTGTCGGATTATATTTCACGGCCCTGGTAGTAGGTAATATTCCAAGCTTAATACAGCATAAAGATGATCCGGCTTACGCCAGTTTGGGGGCATCCGGAGCGGTTGAGGCTGTTATTTTTTCATTTATATTATTTGATCCATGGGAAAAACTGTATCTGTTCTTCATCCCCATAGGTATTCCGGCTCTCATATTTGGTATCCTTTTTATCGCCTATAGTATTTATGAGAGTAAGCAGCAAAGAGGGTATATAAATCATGAAGCACATATTGCCGGGGCCATTGCAGGATTGGTTTACACGATTATCTTTAAACCAGTATCCTTATCAATTTTTCTGCATCAACTCGGAATTATGTAAAAGGAACGGTCGCTGGCAATCAGCCAGGCTGATTATGATTGTCTCTTTACTCCCTGCCCCATTTTTGAGTCCCCTGCGGTTTATTTTATTATCCGCGTATATCTGCGTTATCTGTTTTGTCCGCGTTCTATAACTGAACGCTAAAAAAAAGCCGTCTCGGTTTTCCGGACGGCTTTGAAATTATAGTGTGACCAACGATCATCCGTTTTGATTACGGAAATTTTGCATGAAATCAACGAGTGCTTTAACGCTATCCATGGAGCAGGCATTATAAATACTTGCACGGATACCGCCCACACTTCGGTGGCCTTTGAGTCCGGATAAATTAGCATTACCTGCTTCAGCAAGGAATTTTTTCTCTAACTCTTCATCACCTATACGGAATGTAACATTCATATATGAACGGGATTCTTCTTCAGCCGTTCCATTATAGAAATCGTCTTTATCGATCTCACCGTATAGAAGTTTCGCTTTTTCCTTATTGATGTTGAACATGGCGTCAATACCCCCCTTGTCTTCAAGCCATCCCAAAACCAAATTAACCATGTAAACAGCAAAAACCGGCGGTGTATTGAAGATTTTTTCCGTATGGGTCCGGTATCGCAACATGGTGGGAATACCGGCGGATCTGGCCTTATCCAGAAATTCTTTACGGATCACAACCAGCGTTACCCCTGCCGGGCCAAGGTTTTTCTGAGCTCCGGCATAGATCATACCGTATTTTGAAACATCAATAGGATGAGAAAGGAAGTCGGATGATGCGTCGCATACCAATGGTACGCCGTCGGTATCGGGTTCTTTTAAAAATTCGGTACCGAATATCGTATTGTTTGAAGTGAAATGTACATAATTGGGATTATCACTGAATTTCAAATCAGACTGTTTCGGTATACGTGAAAAATTTGAGTCTTCAGAACTGAAAGGTACATTCACGTTACCAAATAACTCAGCTTCTTTAATAGCTTTCTTCGACCATGCACCGGTGTTAATGTAATCGGCAGTCTCTTCTTTTCCCAAAAAATTAGTGGGAACCATCATAAACTGTGTACTGGCTCCTCCCTGGAGGAATGTGATTTCAAAATCATCACCGAGGCCCAGAAGTTTTTTTAACCGTTCTTTGGCCTGGGCATCAATCTCGGTATATTCCGGGCTTCTGTGACTCATTTCCATGATGGAAGCCCCTTTACCTTTGTAATCCAATAATTCTGCTTGTGCCCTTTGTAATACTGATAATGGCAAGGTGGCTGGACCTGCACTAAAGTTGTGAACGCGATTCATAATGATTTCTTTTTAAGTTTGAATGAATAATTTTTGGTGTTGTTAAAACGTGTGGACAAGTAGTCCTGATCTGAGTTTAGGCTCGAACCATGTTGATTTAGGCGGCATTAACAAGCCTTCATCGGATACATCAATCAGTTCACGAATATCTGTAGGATACATGCTGATGGCTAATTGTGCTTTACCCGAATCAACGAGTCGTACCAACTCTTCCGTTCCTCTGATACCCCCAACAAAAGAGATATTTTTATCCCTGCGTTGATCTGTAATATTGAGAACGGGCTCAAGAATGTATTTTTGGAGGCGATAGACATCGAGTTCTTCCACGCTGTTGGCTCCATCGGGAGCGGGAAGCGATATTCCATACCATTTAGATTTATAATAGATACTGATATCGCCTTTTTTACCGGGTACCGGGTTAACGTCTTCTTTGAGTGTCAGGTTTTCCGATAGTTGATTCAAAATATCATCAGGTACATTATAAATGATCCGGTTGTATGCAAGAATCTTCATTTCTTCCATCGGAAATAATACGGCAGGGAAAAAACGATATTCTTTGTCGTTTGGTTCCTTTTCAGTTCCCTGTAACTCTTCAACCACGCGGGAGGCACTTTTACACCTGTGATGGCCATCGGCTACATACAGATGATCAATATCAAGAAAAGCTTCGACAAATGATTCAGGGTCCGAAACACGCCATATCGTATGTTTTACCCCGTCATCGGCAGTAAAATCATAGAGTGGATCCGATTTCTTCATGACCTCTTGTGTCATTTTATTAATACTATCATTACCACGGTAGGTCAGCATAACCGGTTCGGCATGTGCGTGTTGTGTGAGTATGTGTCGTGTACGATCGTCTTCTTTATCCGGACGTGTAAGCTCATGTTTAAGAATGATATTATTGTCATAGTCATCAACGGAAACACACGTAAATAAACCGGTCTGTGACCGACCGTCCATAATTAAACGGTAAACATAAAGGGAAGGTTTATGTTCTTGCTGCAACAATCCTTTCGACATCATATTGTTCAGATTCTCAGCTCCTTGTGCATAAACGTTATCATCATAAATATTGGTGTCGGCCGGTAAATCAATCTCCGGACGAATAACATGCAGAAAACTATCGGGTTTCCCCTTTGCCAACTTTCTTGCTTCATCAGTATCAATAACGTCGTAGGGGACACATGCTATTTGCCGGACATTTTCCGGATCAGGCCGCCAGGCAGAAAAAGGATGAATATGCGCCATTTCTAATATTTTTAATAGTTTTAAATAATGTTTAAATACTTTTTAGAATTGTATTATAAGAAACGTATTTGAAATACGAAAAATAAGCTTTGTACCATTTTGTTATTACTATGACAAGAGGAGTGAACCTTGTATTTCCCGGGTTTGCTAAATGATTTGTATCTTTACACATTACTCAAAACAGAAACGTAAAAAATAAGCTTTTAAGGATATGTCGAATAGCGAATCTCAAGGCAATCCAATGAATATGGATAGCCAAAATCTAAGTGAGGAACAGCAGCATCAGTTACTCTTTATGATGTTAATCCAACAACATCAGCAAATTGGGATGATGGGATTGGGCAAAATTAAAAATCCGGCTACGGATAAGATAGAAAAAGACCTTAGTTCGGCTAAGTATGCTATTGATACGCTCCGTATGCTTCAGAAATTTACCGAGGGAAATTTGCCGAATGAACTCAAAGATTATATGCGGCAAACTTTAAGCACACTTCAGTTGAATTATGTTGACGAAATGAATCAAAAAACCACTGATAGTGATCAAAAGACGGACACAAGTGAGAAAAAAGCCGATGAAGAAAATAAGAACTAATTCATCCAGTGATAAGTTAGATGGAAAAGATAATTGCTGCCGGTGGTATTCTATTTAAATCATCAAAAGAGATCAGGGAGCCTTTGGTTTTGTTAATATACCGGAGAGGTTGCTGGGATCTGCCTAAAGGTAAAAAAGAAGATGATGAAACCGTGGAGATGTGCGCTGCCCGTGAAGTTTCAGAAGAAATTGGCATTCCCCTACCAGGTATAATAAGACAGATCAGCGATTCGTACCACGAATATGACAGAGAAGGTGTGCACTTTGCCAAAACCACCCATTGGTTCGTCATGCATACTTCAGAACGTCGGTTTATACCTCAGAAAGAGGAGCAAATTGAAAAAATTGCATGGTTTCCCTTAAGCCGGGCTAAAGAGATGATCGGTTTTAAAAACCTCTTGCCCGTACTGGAAAGTTTTGAAAAATGGTACAAATCAGGGCTCAGTGATCAATAAACAGCTAAAAATGATCCCTGGAATGGGATGAGGTGAGCAAGGAAATAACTTAGTGCATTTCTCTATGTACTAATAGAGAATATATTTTGATAACACAAAAAAAAGGCTGATATCTGAAAAGATATCAGCCTTTTGTATTAAAATTACGTGTTTAGTCCTGGAGCTTGAATACAATAGGTAAACTGTATTGAACTTTCACAGGTCTGCCGCGTTGCATGCCTGGTTTAAATTTGGCTTGCTTTACAACACGTAATGCTTCTTTATCACATCCACCGCCGATACCGCGGACAACGTGCGCATTCTGTACATTACCATGTTTATCCACTACAAACTGGACATAAACACGGCCTTCAATTCCGGCCTTTCGTGCCAATTCCGGATAATGGATTTTTTGCTGAAGTGCTTTAAGGCCGCCAATGAGTTTAGGCATGTGTTCCACAACAACAAATACGTGATTGCTGTTATCCTTTTTCTTTTTCTTTTTAGGAGGAGGTGGCGGTGTTTTTAGTGGAGCATTGAGATCCAGTTCAGCGTTCATGTTAATAGGATTATCATTAATCACCTGGTCATTAGGTACGGCCACCGGTGTTTGCGGAGTTGGAGGAGGTGGCGGTGTTTTATGTTGATGAGTTTGAACAACCTGCTTCATCTTGACCGTTTCCTGTTTTGATTCCGAAAAATTTTCGTTGTTTTTAGGATTGAACGGAACATTAAAAATCACCAAAAGAAGCACTAATGCGATAACTAAACCTGCTTCGAGATAGAGGTTATAATAATTTCGCAAGTCAGACTTCGGCTTTTTTCTATTAGTTAATGACATAAGCTGTGGGTCTGAATTAATAAATATAATTTCAATAGTTCAGAAATGTACCCTGAACTGCAACCATTAACATAACGATTATGAATTAAAAAAAGTGCCGAAATCTGATAAATTTGACCGATTTTTCTTACAGATGATTTGTAAAGATCTATTTTTATTGTAAGTAGGAGTAAATATAGGAATGTTATTTTATGTTTATTGTCGTTTGAATGGAGAGATAAGAATTCAGATTACTGAACACCGAATGAAGAACAAAAAATAAGCTAATAACTATCAACAACTTTCAGCCAATTAACTATAAAAAAAGGCCGGTCAAATTACTTGACCGGCCCTGAAATTCTTTTAAAAAAACTTCCGCTTATTAGTTTTGAAGCTTAAATACAATAGGTAAGCTGTAACGAACTTTTACTGGACGTCCACGTTGCATACCAGGTTTAAAATGGGCTGTTTTAACAGCACGGAGTGCTTCTTCATCACAACCGCCTCCAATACCCCGAATAACTTTAGGATTTTGAACGTGGCCATGTTCGTCTACTACAAACTGAACATAAACGCGGCCTTCAATACCGGCTTTACGTGCTAATTCAGGGTAGTGAATTTTTTTCTGTAAAGCTGCCAGACCACCTATTAAAACAGGCATATGTTCAACAACAACGAATACCTGTTGGTTATTTTTCTTCTCTTCCTTCGGTGGAGGAGGAGGTGGGGGCATTTTAATTGGAGCATTGAGATCCAATTCAGCATTCAAGTCGATCGGTGAGTCGTTAATTACCTGATCATTAGGAACGGCTACCGGTGCTTGAGGTACGGGTGGTGGAGGTGGTTTCACCTCCTGATGTGTTTGAACAACCTGCTCCATCTTAACCGTCTCTTGCTGAGGTTGGGAGAAGTTCTCGTTATTATTAGTTTTAAAAGGCACCTTGAATATAATCAACAGTAAAACCAACGTAGCTATCATCCCAATCTGCATGTACAGATTGTAATAGTTACGCAGATCAGCCCTTGGTTTTTTTCGTTCTGTTAAGGACATAAGCTAAAAACGTCTGAGTTAATGATGGGTATTAGATTAATAAGCTAGGTAACAAACAAGATAATATAATCTTAGAATACTACCAATATAATTTTTAATAATCGAAGCTATAACAATAAAACGTTTTAATTATTAAAGTATTGTAGATGTAGTATAAGGTTGGTAGAAAAACTATGTTGTAAAAAAACTATTAGGAATGTAATAAAATATCGAATGAGTGTGTATTTTTGCCCTTTCCGGTAACATTCAGCATTCAATATTTCATTGTCGCTTGTTGCTGAACTAATTTTTTTCGTGTGATATATAAAAGATATAAGGCGATAAGGCAACCGACTACATCTGCATAGAAATCATGAATATCAGCATCACGGTGATAGGGCATCACATATTGAAGTATTTCGATTAAGCCACCGAATAAAGCACCCATTGAACATGTTAATAGGATATTCAGATTTGTCAGCTTGTTTTTCAGATGCAGACTTAATCCCAGGAGGTATGTCCAGCCCAGGAACATTCCTGCATGGCCAACTTTGTCATATTGAAAGAGGCGGTGATGGCCGATATCTTTCACAGGGAACAACGTCAGATATAACGTCATCAGCGTCCATAAAATAAATAGCGTAACGAGAAATTTTCTCTTTATAATAAAGTTTTTAATCAATTGAATATTCATATAAGATCGGCAGGTTCAGGATGTCGATAGTGATTATTTTGTAGTAATTGATCGTATTTTGCTTTGCCATTTAACAAAGCGGATACGGCGCTGTGTGCGGGATAGTACCCTAAGGTAACATAAGCGGCAACTTTGCCGGATAAAATATCCCCAAAACCCGCACGTGCAAAAACTGTCGTATCGTAATTCGTTATATAGCATTGACCTCCGGGTTCGGAAACAATAGCCGGCATCCCCTTCGATACGAGTGTTACTTCGTTTTGTTTACTGTATTCTCTTGATATCTTCAACCGATCATAAGAATCAGTTTTATTGGAGCCGGTCAGCATACCGAGTTCACCGGGATGGGGAGTTAAAATCCATTTCGATGTTTCATGTTTGGGTATTTCATCTAATTGTGAAAGACACCATAATCCATCGGCATCAATCACCATGTTCCCAGGGTCGAAAGATAAGAGTTGTTTGACAAAGTTAATCGTTTCTTCGTTACGCCCAAGCCCGGGACCCAGAAGTATAGTCCCTTTTTTACTTTTCAGAATGTTACGTACTTCCTCAACGTGTTCCTCTTTGAACCACATGTCGTCTTTGGCTCCTACAGGTTGTTTAACTTGTTGAAGCATATTATTCTCAAAAACAGGTAATATACCTTTTGGTACAATCATAATCACAGCACCCAAGCCTTCCGCCCATGCACTTCGGGCAGCAAGCATGGCTGCTCCGGTTAACCCCTCCGATCCGGCGATGACAAACAGCACACCGGCTTCATATTTGTGCCGTGGAGTATGTTGGGGTTTATCCTGAATATCTATCCAATCCTGATCAATCAGGTAATTATGCATACCCCTGCTTATCGATTTTGGGAATCCAAGATCACATAACACAATATTTCCTGCATTTTCAGGTCCATCGTTAAAATAAAAACCGGTCTTAAGGGCGCCGTATGTATAGGTTTTTCCAGCTTTAACGGAATACCCCATAATTTCACCGGAATCGGCGTTAAGACCTGTAGGAATATCGATTGCATAAACAGGCAGACCGGATGTATTAATCCATTTGATAGCTTTTACATACTTTCCCCGGACCTCACTGTTGAGTCCGGTGCCCAACATTCCGTCAATGATGAAATCGTATTGATCAGCTGATCCCGAAAAGGAATCCCAATTTTCAATGAATATCAGTTCCGGATCATTTTTAGATAAAGACTCACTAAGTTTTTTGAGCAAGTCGAAATTTTTTTGTGCGTCTTCAGATAAATTTTCTGTTCCGCTGATAAATATAATAACGGAACTTATCCCATTTCTATGAAGATGACGTGCAACGACGAGCGCATCGCCCGCGTTATTTCCTTTACCACAAAAAATGAGGGCTTCCGAACGGTAAGGTACTTCATCAAGCAAATGTTCCGCCGTTTTACTCCCTGCTATCTCCATGAGTGTATATGAAGGCACTCCAAATTCATCAATAGTAAACTGATCAAGATTGCGGCATTCATCAGCGGTACAAAGCTTGTATTTTTCTGGTATGTCCATCATGGAAATTATTTTAGCCGATCATAATTTTTAGTTCCAGATACGTAATAATAAAACCAATTACAGCTCCTGCAATAGTTTGTGATGTTGTATGCAGATGTAATTTAATACGTCCCCACATAATAATAGGAATAATGATTAACGAAGACCACACCATTACGCGATCAAATATAAAATTATGTGCCATTAAGTTAGCTTCGAACAAGTAGATAATGATGGCGGAAAAGGACGCGATACCGGCAGAATGTATGCTGATTTTCCACCGGGTTGTTATAGCCGAACCTGCAATAGCATTAATGATATAACAGCTTGTAAAGTAAACAGGTAAATAGTTTGGTTGCGGATGTAGTAAAATAAAGATAACAAGTCCTGCCACATATGAACCGATGATCACGATAAAAGGTTTAATACGTTCTTTTCGCTCCGATATATCGAAGTTTTGAATGAATTTCATGGATCGGAACGTATAAATAATACCTAAAGGAACGAGTGTAAAAAATACAACTGCAATGATCAAAATATTTAAAATAGATGTATAGGGTAAACCCATTGACCAAAAACTGACTCCAAAAAGGACAGGGGGTAAGATCAGGGGATTGAATATATCAGATACGAGTCGTGCCCATATTAATTCGGGAGATTTATTTCGTAATTCTCCATAATTATTAGCCTGAATGGTCAAATCCTCGTATGATGAATCATTCCGGTTCATAACGGAGAATTATATTGTGGGTCATTTTTACAAACTCTGCCACTGTGATATATATTATTGGTATAAACATGTCATCAGGCAACCATTGATAAATCATCTTTTAACATAACTGTCAAAAGACAATAAAATTATAACAATAATAAGATGATTCTATATTAATGGAATTTAAGGATTGCTATACGTAACACTCTTTTCCCAATAACGTCCTGATATTGAAGGTATCAATTTGAGTTTCCTCACACTTCCCGGGCTTCTGTTCTTTCGGCCCGAAAGCTTAATACGCTTTTGCAAACAATACCCTGCGAGGAGATTTTTCCCCGGTTACCATACATTTACCTGACTCGGTATCATCATCAAGAGGAATACAACGAATAGTGGCCCTGGTGTCTTCTTTTATTTTGGCCTCGGTTTCTGCCGTGCCGTCCCAGTGGGCGTACACAAAACCACCTTTTTCATTAATAATTTCCTTAAACTCATCGTAGGTGTCGGCGTAATGTGTATTGTCATCCCGATACTTTCGTGCTGTTTCAAAGAGAGTGGTTTGAATTTCATCAAGGAGTTCGATGACATGCTTACCAAGTTTATCCCGGTCTATAAACTCCTTTTCCTTGGTATCACGGCGGGCTACTTCCGCTTTTTTGTTGGCAACATCTCTCGGTCCGACAGCGATACGCACCGGAACACCTTCAACTTCATGCTGGGCAAATTTCCATCCCGGTTTGTATTGATCGCGGTCGTCGAGTTTAAAGCGGATATTATATTCTTTGAGTTCTTGCTGTATCGACTCGCAATATTCCAGTACCAAACTCTGCTCTTCTTTATTTCTCCATATCGGGACTATAACGACCTGATTAGCCGCTAATTTAGGAGGAATGACGAGCCCCGAGTCATCCGAATGCGTCATTATCAGTCCACCGATAAGACGTGTTGAAACGCCCCAGCTGGTAGCCCAAACACTTTTAACGACGCCATCGCTGTCCTGGAATGTGACATCGAATGCCTTTGCGAAATTCTGTCCGAGGAAATGAGAGGTCCCGGCTTGCAAAGCTTTACCATCCTGCATGAGCGCTTCGATACAATACGTTTCAACGGCACCGGCAAATCGCTCCGACTCTGTTTTAGTCCCTTTGATGACCGGCATGGCCATGTATTCTTCAGCGAAACGGGCGTAGACATCGAGCATCTGCAGCGTCTCTTTCATGGCGTCTTCTTTTGTAGCGTGTGCCGTATGGCCTTCCTGCCATAAGAATTCCATCGTCCGCAGAAAGAGACGGGTACGCATTTCCCAGCGGACTACATTAGCCCATTGGTTAATAAGAATCGGCAGATCACGGTACGACTGCACCCAATTACGATAGGTATCCCAAATTATCGTTTCCGAGGTTGGGCGTACGATCAATTCTTCTTCCAGCTTCGAATCCGGATCCACTTCAACGCCATTATCCGTTGCTTTTAACCGGCTGTGGGTTATGACGGCGCATTCTTTCGCGAAACCTTCCACATGTTTGGCCTCTTTGGAGAGAAAAGATTTGGGGATGAACAATGGGAAATAGGCGTTTTGATGTCCTGTTTCCTTAAACATATCATCCAATTGACGCTGCATATTTTCCCACAGGGCGTATCCGTTGGGTTTTATGATCATACAACCCCTCACCGGCGAGTGTTCCGCCAGATTGGCTTCCTTCACAACATCAAGATACCACTGTGAATAATCCTTTTCTCTTTTCGTAATTTTCTTAGCCATTTTAAAAAATATTTAATGCAGTTACTTTCTGCTTTCGGTTAGTAAAACAAATAATTTTATGAATCCGTAATTCGTGAATAAAGTTATGACTATTGATTATTCAAGAAGATTTTTTTGAGTATTCAGAATCTTAAAGATATTGAGAAGTTTGTACGCATCAAACTCTAATTTAACGGAATTGATTTAATAAGGGTATAGAGCATGGTATCTCATCAAGATTAATTAAGGTATAAAATTACCAAATATAATTTTATGATTGACTATGCCTGCTTAATCCGGGTCCTTTATTTACCGTTTTTTCCTTTTATCATTTTTTTTCTTTCAGAACTATTTTTTTTCTTTAGAACTGCCTATATTTAAGGCTCTGTAAATCACGGAACATTTTTGTAAATAATACCAAATGGTGTGGTAGCTCAGAAGGTTAGAGCGTCGGATTCATATCCCGAAAGCTTTCGGGACAGCGGTTCAATTCCGCATCATTATAAAAAAGCTTGTTGAAATAATATGGCGTGGTAGCTCAGAAGGTTAGAGCGTCGGATTCATAACCCGGAGGTCGGCGGTTCAATTCCGCCCCACGCTACGCAAGAAAGCTCGTCGGGAGACGGGCTTTTGTTGTTTTAAGACTGAAGACACAGAGCAAAGCGCGTGACGGGATGAGTGGCAGAGGCACAGTGTTCCAAAGGCACAAAGGAGGAACGGGAGTTGGCAGATTATGGCGCATGGCCAATGGTCATTGTGGGAACTGTAATGCGTGGTAAATCAGAAGGTTAGAGCATCGGATTCCTATCCCGAACGCTTTCGGGACGGCGGTTCAATTCCGCCCCACGCTACGCAAGAAAGCTCGTCGGGTGACGGGCTTTTGTTGTTTTAAGACCGAAGACACAGAGCA
>DATFMH010000037.1:0-16403 GCA_035267045.1 Balneolales bacterium | reverse complement strand
GATTACCTGAAATTTTTCAAGGGATTACATCCCTCCGACCTGCTGCCCGAAGCGCCAAGTATCTCGGAATATTCCACGGGAGAAACCATGGGTAAAAGCGCGGATAAACTGGCGGCAAAATTCGGAGTCACACGCAAAGAGCAGGACGCTTATGCCCTGCGTTCTCATCTAAGGGCCGCCAAAGCCACCAAAGACGGCTTGCTTGAACCGGAGATTGTCCCGGCCGTCATTCCTCCCAAATTTAATGTCTTTACCGAAGACAACGGGATCCGAAGCGACACCACGATAGAAAAACTTTCTAAGTTAAAACCGGCATTCATCAAGCCTCATGGTACGATTACCGCCGGTACGTCATCTTTTTTGACGGATGGGGCTTCTGCCGTGCTGATCATGACGGAGCATAAAGCTAAAGAAATGGGATATAAACCGATCGCCTACCTGAGGAATTATACCTATGTGGCACAGGATCCGGGCGAGGAGTTACTTCTGGGACCTGCCTATGCCACACCAAAAGTTTTGGACGCCGCCGGTCTTACGTTGAAAGATATTGATGTCATCGAGTTTCATGAAGCGTTCGCCGGACAAATACTGGCGAACCTGTATGCTCTGAAATCCACAACATTCGCTAAAAATAATTTGAACCGTAATAAAGCTGTTGGTGATATCGACCTGGATAAATTCAACTTATTGGGAGGATCGCTTTCTTTGGGGCATCCATTTGGAGCTACAGGAGGACGACTGGTGACCACGGCAGCCAACAGGCTTGTCCGTGAAGACGGAACATTGGCTCTTGTTGCTGCTTGTGCGGCTGGCGGACAAGGCCATGCCATGATTATTGAACGCTATTCATAACTATTTTTATCATAATAATTCCTGAGCTATGAGTTATCTGACGATTGAAAAACAAGAGGGTATTGCCATTATCTGGATGGATCAACCGGATGAAAAAGTTAACGTCCTGAATACAGGCTTGATCGAGGAATTCAAACCCATCCTGGATTCTATTGAAAAAGACGGTGAAATTAAGGCCATCGTGATGGCTAGTAAAAAACCGGATACATTTATCGCCGGTGCCGATCTGGACATGCTAAAAAAAATGAAAACCCCGGATGAAGTAAAACAGTTTAACAAGGAAGGTAACGAGATCCTTGACAAGATCAGTACTTTTCCCAAACCTGTGGTTGCCGCTATCAACGGTGCGGCTCTCGGGGGTGGACTCGAAGTGGCTTTGGCGGCACAATATCGAATTGCTACGGATGACTCCAAAACCAAATTCGCGTTGCCCGAAGTTCAGCTCGGTTTGTTGCCCGGCGGCGGTGGTACACAAAGGCTTCCACGACTTATCGGTTTGCAAAAAGCGTTGGATATAGTCCTCACGGGGAAAAATATCTATCCCCGCAAAGCAAAGAGAATCGGATTGATTGATGAACTAATCAATAAAAATGCTCTTTTAGCAACAGCTGTGGAAGTGGCGGGGAAACTTGCTGATGGTGATTTGAAACCTAAAAGAAATAATCTGAGCCTGACGGAGAAACTGCTTGAAAAGAATTACTTTGGCCGAAGTATCATCTATTCGAAAGCCAAAGAACGGGTATTAAAACAGACCCAGGGGAACTATCCGGCACCGTTAAAGATACTTGAGTGTATTCAGACAGGTTTAGAGAAAGGTTTTAAAGCCGGCAGACAGGCGGAGCTGAACAATTTCACGGATCTTGTTTTTACGCCGGAATCAAGGAATCTTGTCAACCTTTTCTTCCAGATGCAGGAGGCCAAAAAGAATCCCCAGGCTGATAAGGTTAAGGAAGTGCGGGAGGCAGGCGTACTTGGTGCCGGACTCATGGGTTCGGGCATAGCTGATGTCACGGCTGTGAATGCTAAAATACGGGTAAATATTAAGGACCGGGATCTCGAGACAGCCTCCGGAGGAATCAAAAATATCTGGAAAGATCTTGATAAAAAGGTCAGTCGCCACCAAATCACACAGTTTGAACGAGATCAGCTTATGAGCCGGATCACACCCGTAAAAGACTATGATGATTTGGCACACGCCGATATGATTATTGAAGCTGTATTTGAGGATCTCGCCATTAAGCAGGATGTGCTGGCAAAAACGGAAGCGGTTATACCGGAAGATTGTATTTTTGCTTCCAACACATCATCATTGCCAATCACAAAAATTGCTTCGAAATCCCAAAAACCGGAGCGCATTCTGGGAATGCATTATTTCTCACCTGTTCCCAAGATGCCATTGCTGGAAATCATCAAGACAAAGAAAACGGCCGGCTGGGCGGTAGCGACTGCATATGATGTTGGAATAAAGCAGGGCAAAACCGTCATTGTGGTCAATGATGGTCCCGGTTTCTATACCACAAGGATCCTTGCTCCGTATATGAATGAAGCCATCATGTTACTGGAGGAAAAAGCGTCCATCAAAGATATTGACAAGGCGATGGTGAAATTCGGTTTTCCGGTTGGTCCTGTTAAGCTTATGGATGAAGTGGGTATCGACGTTGGGGCTCACGTCACCGAAGTCCTTAAAGAAATGTTCGAAAAGCGGGGTGTTAAGTCTAATGATACGGCTCAGCGTTTGTTGGATGCCGGGTACAAAGGCCGAAAGAATAAGAAAGGCTTTTACGACTATTCAGATACTGACAAGAAGAGCCGTAAAGTCAATGAAGAGATTTACGATCATTTTGGCGGCCTGTCGCGCATAAAAATGGATATGATGGACATCCAGGATCGCCTGAGCCTGATTATGATCAACGAAGCAGCTCACTGCCTGCAGGAAGGGATCTTAACCTCACCACGCGATGGTGACCTCGGGGCCATTCTGGGACTCGGTTTTCCACCATTTTTAGGTGGGCCATTCCATTATGTAGATGCCATCGGCGTCCAAAAGATCGTTGACCGTTTAAAAACCTTAGAAGATAAATATGGTCCACAGTTCAAACCGGCACAAATTCTTGTGGATAATGCAGAGACGAATAATAAATTTTATAAGGAATAGATTATAGAATGCGGACAACGCGGATTTGGCGGATTATCGCAGATAATTTAAAAGTTATTGAGTTATTAGGATATTGAGTGTATTAAGGAAGTGAGTACAGAATGTAGAATTCAGAAATCAGAATAATTATTTTTGGTGGGCTCCACTTAAAAAAGTGGCGTCCACCTGGTAAAGCTTCTTGCCGGATTAGATGGACGCCACCTTGAAGGTGGAGCCCATCTGTCCTATCGTTTAAATCCTTGAAAATAATCTCGGCCGAATCGTCCCATCCGGATTCTAATTGAAAGAAAAATGCTATTAATGACCCGATAAGTCAGAATTGAGATTTGTTGGATTAACGGATTTGAAGATTACAATTTTTAACCCACTATTGATACAACACCAACCGATCCGCGTTCATCCTTTCATCCTTTTAATCTGCGATTATAACAAATACAGTAAACACATTGGTATCTGTCTTTTCGGCCGAAATGGAGAAATCTAACAACGCCTGGAAACCTTATAGCAATTGTAAACTAATGAAGGTCATAAGCGGCAGGGATGTGCCATGGCATGTTCCTACGGGTATAAACGTAAATCCGTCTTCCGATCTCCGTCCTGCGGTCTCCCGTATTCCGCATTAATTCACGTAAATCTGAGGTGTTAAACTAATCATGTCTGGCTTGTGGGGATCGCGTTCGCTGCCATATCAGGACAAAAAAGCCTACGAAACCGATCGCTTCGAGAATACGTCCGATGAATGGTAACATGTTGGATGAAAATGCCAGGTCCCCAAATATAGTCATCCATATCCCAACATTTAATAATATGATCATCGACCAGTTAAACAATGCATTACCCCTTTTGGGCATCTCAAAAAAACGCGGGAAACTCCAATACGCGACACCCATCACTAAATGCATGACCCAGCCGAAAACGATTATTTCGATATGTACAGGTAATAGCCTCCAAATTTGAGGATCGATATTTGTTGCTTTATTGACCAGCAGAAAGGCACCCAGTGTGAAACCAAGAACAAGATAGATCAGTGATAACCGGATCACTTTAACACTCAATTCGGGCATCTCACGCTCTCTTTCTGTTTTTCTTATTTCTGCCTTTCACCCGGCTCCAGGTATTAACAGCGAATAACAAACCGGCTAACCACTGCAATATAGCTGATATTACCAAAGCGGTCATCACCAACATTGATCTGTGGCCGGAGCCATTTATCGGTTCAAAAATTACCCGCATAATTAGACCTGCATTTATAAATATATATACCAACCACCCCAGTGATTCCTTACCGCGCGGCTCTTCTTTCGAATACCGGGGAAACATCCAATAAGCCACTCCAAAAATGAGCTGAGTGATCCATCCTACAGCCAAAGCATGATAGAATGACGGGAACAGATTTACCATATAAGTACTCAGGAGAGAGATATTCGGAAACTCCATCCCGATACCCATAAACAGGGCAAACACGAGATAAATAATTCCTGTTTTAATAAACCATCGACTGAGTTTGGGCATGAGATAGTGTTAGAGTGTTAGAGTTAATAAGTATATTAAGTTATTGGGTATATTATGTAAGGGTAACTCTTAATTACTCCCTTCGCTTAGCGCTATGCTCTTTGCGCCCTGCTTATATTTAATCTGTGTTGCGCAATTTGCCGATAAATATCTGTTTTCTGATTACTGTTAACTGATCGCTGATTCATGCCGGCCCGCGAACCAACGATATGGCTTCAAATACAACGATCAGGGCAAATATAAGGTTCAGGCGTCCTATCCAGCTTGCTGCTTTTCTCAGTTTTTTAGCTTTCGGTGATGCCGGATCCTCTTGCCATAGTTCTGTTGCTTTGGGGCCGATATAAAAATCATGAACAGCGCTGATAAGATAGATTAAACTCACAAATAATAGTTTCACTGCCAGAATATGGCCGAAAGATCCCTGCCATAAGGCACCCGACCATAAATCAGACCAATGATAGCCGCGAAAACCGAGATTAAAGATGCCGGTTATCAATAATAATATAAGACTGATCCAGCCCACCAGGCGAAATTGAACACCAACTTTCTGTACCAGTGTTGCGGCACTGCTTTTTAAATCTTTTTTACGAAGTAGCGGTACAATCACCAGTACCATAAAAAGAATACCACCAACCCATACCATGGCGGAAATAATGTGGATAAAAACCGAAATATGATATAATAGAACTCTCATTATTAATCCATTGCTTTAGCCCGTGCTGCGGAACCTGTTCTGATGGAATGTATTATAGCACTTATTGTATTGAAGAGAAATAACAAAATGGCTGTTACATTCAATATTCCACCCAGCAAACGAATATCCGGCCTCTCCATGAGATCACCTGCAATTCGAATAACAAGCGATATATGAAGTAAGAGATAATGCATGTAAAAAGAAGGTTTGTATCCTATTTCGATCCCAATAATACTGGTAAAAATCACCGGGGCATGAGCGAATATCATGCTAAAAACAAATCCGAGGAAGATGGAATGCAGCATGGCATCATACATCAAATGAATGGGGAAATACAGGTATAAGATGGAAAAAACACCACTCAATCCAAGCCAGAAATAACCGGTCAACAGGCAAACGGCAATATATCGGGGTAAATCTGCGGCCTTAATTGTTATTCTGGCCATATCATACGTAAATAGCCATAAAGCCATTCCTACAAGAGAAATTGAAAAAACATATACTCCTAAACTCAAATCTACGAGTGTCAGAAACAATCCGACAGTATATATCATGGTTATGATGAGCATGAGAACCCGGGGACGTTTTGCCTGCAGTGTCATCCGGCTCAATTCAATGCGTTCACCAACAATTGTGAGAATCAGGAAACCGGCCCAGAAATTAGCAATAAAACCAAATGGTATGTAATTCAACCACATAATATTTCCTGAAAACCATAATAATCCACCTATCGACATAACCAGTGAATGCAAACTTGGCTGTACTGACAAAATGTATCCGTACATGATCAATAACACCAGACTTGAGCCAATTAAAAGCCACATGCCGATGTAAACATACATATTTGTCCATAAAAGAATAGCTGCTATACCGGCCATGACCGGGGCTATAAATCCCCATTTATGTTCAAGGGCAACAGCACGTTCCAGGGTTATTAGTGTTCCCAGGAATCCACCCACCATTAAAGGACCGTGATTTGCAGAAAGATAATTTAATTTTTGAGGAAGGATAAACCCCATGCGATGGAGCCCCCCGAACATTCCGGCGATCAATGACACAATCGCCAGAAAAAGCAAAAGTGGTAATTTCCAATTAAAAGTCTTACTCATCTCCTTGCCATAACTCCGGGATTAATCATTTCCGGCGACCATGCAGGAGACCAAATTATTTCAACTTCGGGTTGTTTGATACCTGGTATTTTTAATAATACATTTTCAATGCTCATGCGGATATAACGGGTCATGGGGCATCCCATAGTGGTCATCGATACGGTAACTTTTACCGTAGTTTTACTATATTCAATATCGTAGACCAATCCAAGATCAATAATATTTAACCCCACCTCCGGGTCTAATACCAGTTTTAAACGATCGGCAATTAATTTTCGATTGATTTTTCCTTCAGCTTCCATAAGCTATATTACACCTTAATTGATATAGGTTATAAAATTCTTAAATCGATAATTGGCAATAAACCACCAACAGCCAACAACAATTAACTCAAACACTTTACCACTCACAAACCCGAACTATAGGAGGCTGTCGGACTTAGGAAATCATAACGAAAAATTTGTCAGAGTGAGACAGCTTTCGGGTCTTTTAAGGCGAATAGTGGTTCCATTTAACGAAAAGGAGCGCGGAATATGGCCAGATCTGATGAGTTTGCCGTAGATTTATTTAAATTCGACAGACTCCTGGTGTTATTAAAACCAAACCGGCACGAACCTTATTATGGTTCGCACCGGTAAAGTTCGAGGAAGAAACTTAGTCATTTAATGGTTAATGGCAGCCACATGAAGGAGTACTTCTTTCCCCTGTAACTTTGGCTTCAGCGATTCGGCTTATTTCAATACGAAATACTTCCGGACCTCTTTCGAGGTATTCCCACTTATACTCATCGGTCCGTTCCGCTTCAAATTGATAATGAAGGGGTTTCGGATCATGATCATTGATCAAAACAAAAGAATCACCATTTGCCAATGCATCAAAAGTCCTGAAAATGGTGGGATGTTTATCTACCGGCGGAATTACCCGGGCATCTAATTCATTTATTTCTGTTTGTGACATAACACTCTATTTTTAAAAGGTAAATAACTCTTTGCTCTAAAAAAGAGAACCCCGGCTGTATGCGACCAACATAATTGAATAATTTATTACCGGGGTTCATCTCTGTGCGGAATTAAGATACAATAATCTTAATTAATAAAAAATATAAAATCGGTATTTACCGTTAATATTGTTCTGTTAAATTAAATTCCTTAATTTGATCTATAATTAATGCAGAAATTTTCAATGGATTTTAAAATGTTAAAAGAAAAGGATTCGCAGAGCCGTCTTCTTAATCTGATCAAAAAACAAGGTGAAGTAACGCTTAAACAGGCTGTTGATAAGACAGAATTGTCGAAAACAACCATTCGGGAACATTTGACGATTCTTGAGAAAGACGGCTATATAGAACGATATGCTAAAAGAGAGGGACGCGGCCGGCCGGAGTTATTCTTCCATTTAACTCAAACAGGCCATAATCTTTTCCCTTCGCACGACTCAAAGATTCTACGTGATCTTCTGCGCTTTCTGAAAAGAAATGATCATCAGGATTTGATCAGTGAGTTTTTTGAGAATTTCTGGAATGATCGATTGGAAGAAGTGCAATTTCACCTGAATCGTTCTGATGATGACTCCCTCAAGAATAAATTGTCTATTCTGCAGAACCTGTTGGAAGAGCAAGGTTTTATGCCTGAAATAACTGTTGAAAATGAACATATCATGGTAAACGAATGTAATTGTCCGTTTTCAGAAACCATTAAAGAAACTAAATTGCCGTGTAAGCTGGAAGCAATGTTTTTTAAAAATCTATTGAATGCGGAATTGAACCGGGTGAGTTATATACCGGATGGTAATTATTCCTGTTCGTATGATTTAAAACCGACCAAATAGAATGCGTGTTACACAGCTTTTTAAGATCATCGTTGAAAAGTAGTTATCTCGTTACGAGACTCTGTCTCGTAATGAACAAGCGGACACTCTGTGTCCACTCACAGGATAGCACCCCTCTTCCATTACTCATAAAACATGACGTGACGCAAAGCATCCCGGGGTACATTACGTCCCGGGGTGACATAACGAGATACTAAAGCTTATCGGGTACATCGTTGAAAAATAATATAACGATACAGGGAAAAACGGAAAAAAATCATTAAACAATTCAATTATATTTTTTCCCGGGTAGTACTTTGAAACGGGGTGTTGAAAGACATTTACTTTTTACCCAAAAATAATTTTGACAAAAAAAGCCCTGCATGTAAATATGCAGGGCTTTTTTAAACACTTCGTAACTATTTAGAATGCATATCCTAACGTTATTGAAATAGCTCCGTTAGTAGCATTCGATAATCTGAATGCGTCAGTGAAATCATAGTTGTAACGAACATCGAGCATTATATTGCTGATATCGGCTCCAACACCAACTACGGCACCACCTGTAACTTCATTTACTGTAGGATTCTCAAAAATATTATTTGTGCTTGAAGAAGTCTCAAATTTATGTCCTAACAATACACTGAAAGACGGCCCTGCATAAATACTTGGTGTAAATCCGCTGCTTGTTGATAACATGAATTTAGCCAATACCGGAATTTGCAAATATGATAATTTCACAGAACTATAGGTATTTTGGCTGAAGATAGTCAGGTCTCCGCTTGCTCCCTCTTCCAAATAATTAACTTCAGGTTGCAGGGCAAAACTTTCACTCATCTTGAAACTTGTGAAAGCACCAATAGTAAATGATGTCTGTGAACTTGCTCCGGTTACCTGGTTTCCATTAAAATTAGCCATGCCTACACCAACTTTTAGTCCTTTTTGCATATTGCTTTGAGCAAAAGCTGCCCCGGCGGCCAAAGTAAAAACAACTGTTAATACAATACCTATCTTTTTCATATGTACACCTCTTTGCGTAGTATTCGATTAAATTTATGAGTTAGTTTTTAGACCTTAAAATGGAAAATCATTTAAGATCTTTAATACGATTGTAGAAATAAGAAAACTGAATAAACATCTAAACAGAAAAAATCAATTATATTAAAATATTCTATATAAAAGCAGATTCTTTTGCCTTCAATAAATAAATAATCTTAATAATTACAAAATATATTTTACAATTTGTTTACAAATATGTAATTGAGATAACTCATCTTAACTTTTTTTTATATTTTTTTTATAAAGAAGTAATAGTCTGATTATGCTCTAAATCATCTATTTTTACAAGTAATGATTTCACAAACTCCACAGCATAATCCGTATTACCTTCTTTCGTCATAAAAAACGGGTTCATCATAACACACCTTATAAAAGTTAAATGATCACTGTCTTTTTGAGCATTCCAGGTTTTAGTAAAATGGTCCAGATATGCTTCATAGGCTTCCCATCCCAGGCGTGTTTGAGAAACAAAAAATTCCCGATTCATAACCGGTGAAAAAGCCTCATAAATCTTCTCAGTCCGTTCATTGGTTGCAGAAATGGCTTCTCCCTGCTTTGCAACACAAAAACAAACGATATTTGAATCACTTACCGGATTAATGCGAATCCCCGCATCCGTATTGGTCAACAATTGCTGCAGTTTGATTTGTGATTTTATAGTCAGTTCCAGGATACGTCCGTATCCCTTATCATTAAGCCCTATCGATTTGGAAGTCAACCAGGTTGAGACCGCTCCGGAGGCGGAACGGGACCCTTCAAGTGTCTGTGTTCCCTTATCCTTGTTTTCATCAAATTTTATGTAGGGAGCGTCAATCTTCTGTGAAAAATATTCCCGTTTGTTCTTACAGATAAAAGCACCCGAGGAATACGGTACATACCCGAGTTTATGAGGATCAATGGTAAACGAATTGGCTTGTTTAATGCTTTCCAGGGCACTTATTATATTATCATTGATGACCGTTTCATCATCTTTTGGCAAACTGCAGAAGAAACCACCATAGGCAGCATCCACGTGATGCCATATATGAAGGCCTTCCTGTTCTCGCAACTTTTCCAAATAGGCACTCACCTTGTCAATGGGATCGAAAATACCCATTTCGGTCGTCCCGGCTACCGAAACGACCATCAGAATGGGCCGATTTTCATCCCCGGCTTTTTGTATTTTTTGCTTCAAATCATTTATGGATAGCCTGCCTTCATGATCTAATGCAACCGGCCAAAAAGCTTCTTCGCCAAAACCCAGAAAGGAAACAGCTTTATTCCACGAATAATGTTTATTGCCCGGTATTAACGCTACCGGACCGCGATACGAACTATTAAACAGATGCTTATATTTTAAAGCCACATCAATAGGATTTGATTCTATGAAATGATACGGCTTCAAGTCATCTTCCCGAATCTTTAACCGTTCCATCCATTCATCATATCGGCTCCATCCCATATGCGCCGATTCAAACAACGACATGTCATCATAACCGTGATCCCGCATATAAGCACCCAGGGATAACCATCGCGCCATGCGGGCGCGGGCTCTTATACTTCCCTCAAGATTTGCAACCGTGCCACCTGATGTGAAATGTCCGCGAGACAGCCGCCCATTGTAACCTATCATTTCTGCCATATCCATGATGGCTTCATTTTCTATTTGGATGCCAACACGTGACGCTTCCCCGGAAATATTATTCGGATTATGGAGTAGTGATACGATATGCCCCATTATACCAGGCAACGATATTTCGTTATTCATATGACCGATATATCGCGGCGTAAAATTGGGCACTTCATGCTGAAAACGCTGAATTATTTGCAATAAATATTGTTCAAAACGGTATTTACGTTCCCTGAACGAGGGCTCGCTTTGATCATCCTGTGTGATCACGTTTCCGTCCCTGACATACAACGATTTTCGCCATTCGAACCACTGCTTAAAGATTTTTGAGATCATATCCTCAACCCATTCGGCATTTTCAGCCTTGGGCCCAAGGAAAAAGCTTTTCAATGCTATATCGTCGGGATCACAGGTTGTACTACTTTCAAAAATCCGTTCTTCTAACTGATTATTAATCGCATTCACCTTCTTCTATGAATAATTTTTATGTTCTTTTTGTAATAACTATTTGGGCATCAATAACCTACTATTGTAACAGGCACAAGTGCGCTTGAATAACGTAATACAATCGATTAGTTATATGCACGATAAATAAGACGGGAATAATAATCGGATTATATTTTGGAATCTTCCAGCTTTTTTTCCAAAAATCTTTTTAAAACCAGAGCATGATTTCGCGTTGTATCCCGGGATGCATATAATAAGGTGATGTCTTTCTTATCTGCCTTTTTTATAATGGGCTCCCACCCTTCTCTCCGATGTTCAAGCTCTTCCTTATAACGGATATTGAATTCATCCCATTTAGAGGTATCCCGGTGAAACCATTTTCTCAGATCAGTAGACGGAGCCAACTCTTTTAACCAGTCATCCATTTGCAGGGCCTCTTTCTTTATCCCTCGCGGCCACAGACGGTCCACAAGGAACCTTAACCCGTCGTCCGGTTCCGGATCTTCGTAAACACGTTTTGTTTTGATCATCACCTTTTCATTTAGTCATCTGTAGTTTGTATAAAAATTATAATTGGGAAAACGTTCCCGAAATCAAAACACGGACAAGGTATACGATGCTGACTTCCCCGAATAGATCTTCATACTTGCTGATTACACAAATCGCTGAAGGAGATTTCCGCACTCTGCCCCCGATATTCATTAATCGATTCTGTTCGAATGACCGTTTAGTTATTTTGTTCCATAAACCGGCTAAGA
Source organism: Balneolales bacterium (assembly GCA_035267045.1). Taxonomy (GTDB): domain Bacteria; phylum Bacteroidota; class Rhodothermia; order Balneolales; family DATFMH01; genus DATFMH01. Next base: position 4,402 of record DATFMH010000037.1, on the reverse strand, counting down.
TCTGTGAATATCTGTGCCCATAAAAACATAAGCTGTTCTTTGCGTGGAAATAAAACTCAAAAATCTTTCTTGCCAAACTTTCGCAAGGCAATTATTAAAGGGATGATAATCCACAGGCCCAATGCTCCCAGACTCATCGCCATACCCATGCCGCTCCCGAAGAATTTTTCGAATACCGCACCGGTATACCCCATTAATGCAGAGATATCGAATTTTAGCAGTAATAAAATCCGTGCAAGATCAATGGGATTAAAAATAGTCAGGCCGATAATCGGTTTTTCCAGAGGGTAATCACCGAACATGTAGATAACGAATAATATAATACCGTCGTAAATAACTGCGAAAAATAGCCATAATCCGATAACGGTGGCTAGTCCTCTTATCCGGTCATCGAACAGAATAGCAATCAGGTACGAGACCGCCACAAAGATGAAGGTTAACAAAATACCGCTGCCCAACAGGACTAAAAACGAATTTAATCCCTCACCTGAATTTATATCATGCAGGATATAGGGAAGACCCATTCCTAAAACAAAGGAAATAACAAGCGGGATACTCAACCCGAGATATATTCCCCAGAATAAACTGTTCCGTTTGATCGGCTGGGTCAGTAACAATTGAATAAACTCCCTGGAGTTATATAGATACATGGTACCCAGTATGATGCAAAACAATGGCACCACGATGATTACCACATTCATCATACTCATTGTTGTCTTCGTCGCTCCTCCACCCAGACGAAAAAGTCCTTCAGTCAGCAGAAAGAAAAACATAGTATAGAATATCAACCATTTGCTCCTGGCAATATCCTGGAATTCATATTTTAATATCTTGATCATATTCCGTCTCATACTCCGGCTCCTTCCATCATTCGGGCAATTGCACGTTCTAATTTTTGTTCCCCGGTACCGGATATAAGACCTTGCGTGGATCCTTCATAATATATGGATCCTTCCAGCAGAAAGATGATGTCATCGGCCAGTTCCTCGACTTCAGCCATAATATGAGACGTCAGGATGATGGTCTTTCCGGCTAATTTCTCCTTCTTAATTTTATCTTTTAAAATGCTGCTGGCCACAGGATCAAGACTGGCGGTCGGCTCATCGAGAATCAGGATATCCGGATCGAACAGGAAAGCGATACAGGCATTAACCTTTTGACGATTACCACCGGAAAGGTTCTTGATCTTTTTACCAAATTCAGTTGTCAGATGAAATCGCTCAATGAGCTCTTCATCCCGTTCGGGGTGTTTTTCTTTTCGCAGGTCAGTGATCATTTCCAGTACATTACGGACGGTAAGGTTTTCTGGGAAACGAGCAACCTGGGCCATATACCCAATATTTTCCCGGTATTCACAGTCTCCGTTAATTCGTTCATCCTGAATAAATATTTCCCCGCTGTTGGATTTAATAAGTCCGAGGATACATTTTATTATTGTTGTTTTCCCGGCTCCGTTCGGCCCTACTATGGCCGTAACCTTACCCGATTCGATCTTCAGGTTCAGGGACTTAAGGACTTCCAGTTTACCGTATTTCTTCGTTAAATTACTTAGTTGTATCATAAATCTGTTTCATCATGGGTTGTTCGTCTGTTAATGTTTCAGGGGTTAATGCCGGCATCACTCGCTCGGCAACTTCAAGTACGTGTATGAACATACTTCTTAATAAAAATATGGAAGGCGGGCGTTGCTCAACGATTATAGAAAATAAACGTACCGGCCGATATGGAATATCTCCGACCCCATCGTGATCTAAATCATATCCCTTGTAAGCGGTCCAGTAATTACCGTTGAAGTTATTATTGTTCTGTAGACTATTTGTCGCAACATCGAATGCATTATCAATAAAATTATTACCTGTAAAGTTACTATACATCGAATTGGCCATTATTTTTATAGCCCATCCGTTTTGAATAAAATCGTTATTCCCGGTCTGTACCCTGTTAGAACCCTCCGAATAAATACCTATTGAGTTTTTATAAAAACGGTTATGATTTACTTCGCTGTCAAAAATTTCTTTTAGTAGTAAACCATATGAACTGGAACCCCAATTGTTTTTAAAATCATTGTCTTCCATAATCACATGATGCGTATACATCACTGCTACTCCTGCACCGTTATTTTCAAATATATTATGCTGATAAGTACAACTGTCGGAAAACATGAAATGCAGTCCATATCGTAAATTTTGTTCACTCACGTTATTCCTGATCAAGCCACTCTTAACAAATTCGAAATAAATACCATCCCGGTTACCTTTCGTATAATTATCCTCGATGGTTATATGATTGCAATTCCATAAGTGGATGCCATTCCCGGAAGATGTCTCCCGTGTTCCTGATGCCGTGATATGATTCCCTTTAATAAGACAGTCGTGTGATTTGGCCAGATAAATGCTGAAAAAGTTGTCTTTAAACCGATTGTTCCTGATGACCCCGCCTTTCACGCCTTCCATCTTGACAGCTGCATTGTCATCCACATAGCTTATACCGGAACGGACAAATACCATATTTTCAATAATGACATTATCTGCCGTTATATACATAATCTGATATTTACCTTCTCCATCAATAACCGGGTTATCCAAACCTGAAATCGTTACCGTTTTCGTGATCTCTATTTCACCTTCCGCATACACACCTTTATGAACAACGATTCGATCACCATTCTCAGCCAGTAGCAAAGCTTGTTTTATCGTAGAAATTCGTCCATCCTTTCGAACTATGATATCTTTTGCTTTAGCTTGAATTGTGAGTGTAGAAAACAGGGTAAAAACTAATACTACACGGAGAATACCGATTATATGTTCTCTGATTCCGATCACTATTCTCTATTTCTTATTATTCCTGACATACGTCAACATTTCTTTCCATGTGAGTTTATTTCCATCAGTTTGATCCTGTACTTTTTGTATTCCAGCCTCATTCCGGAATGCCAAAAGTCCTAGTCCCATCGGGCTTCGTATCTTATCACTTTTCAGATAAACAGCATTCTTTCCTGAAATCCATTCTTTGGGTTGATTAAAATCCGGAACCCACAATGTAGCGTTGTGCATTTCATTCTTGTCTTGTTCCAGATAATATGATGCCAGACATTCAATAGAATCGAATTTATATACTTTGCCTTTAGCTGTTATCAGTTCACTGGCAAACCGGGTATCGGTAATTCCCATTTTGCAGTAAGCACAAACGTCCTGGCCAATATTTATGGGGCGTGGTTTATTGTTACTGCATGCTGTAACTATCAGTATACCCCCAATCATACCTATATATTTTATCTTCCCTCTTAAAAATTTCATTGCACTCTCCTTATGCCGTTTTATCAATATTTCTGATTTTTTTTCTTGTTCGAAGTTCATCGTATAACACATAAGAACCAATTATCAGAGCCAATACGACTGCATAACCACCTATGTGAGGGAGCGAAGTGGCATTGATATTAAGCAATTGCTTAGACCCGATAAGAGGTGGTTGATAAGTCATGCCCGGAACTTTAATAGGTGCATTCGGATTCAAATGGTGTCCATAATTATATTCCCACAAATAAAAATCGACCAGGCCTGCTATTGCCATTACTCCAAATACAAACACCCAAGCCGCAAGCCATTTCTTATTGCCAAACAGGGCTATTAATATCCCTGATACAAACAAAAAAGCTATAACATAGGGCATGATCCTGAGTTCCGGTATCGCATCCGGTGTTATGGTTTTCATCCCGATATAATGATTGAGATCGTTAATGGTTTCGACATTACGGTAATGAGCTCCCTGAACCTTGTTCACCCAAATATGCAAGCCCAACCCCTCCGGATATTGCGGGGCTTTTAAGTGAATACTCCATATTGGAAATATAAATACCACCAGTAAAAGTGCTGAAGCCACTAATAACAAGATCTTATTTCTCAATTTCATGTATTACTCCCTGGTTAATCAGCCTGAATAACAGGAGAAGGAAATTCCCCCTCCTGTTATTTTCTATAACTACAATGTTGTATTGGTTCCGTATTTAAGTTCCGTATCTGATCCTTCAGGTGATACACGTACATAACCCTGCATTTCCTGGTGCAGAGCGGAACAGAAATCCGTACAATAAAATGGGAATATCCCTTCGTTCTTAGGATGCCAGACTACTGTGCGGGTTTCACCGGGCATAACGACCATGCCAGAATTATTCATCCCTATCATGGCAAAACCATGTGGAATATCCCAATCCTGTTCAAGATTCGTCATATGGAAATAAACTTCATCTCCCACCTTTATACCTTCGATATTATCCGGAACAAAATGGCTTCGAATGGCACTTAGATAAATATCTATCCTTTTACCATTACGTACTACTTTCGTCTCTGATTCTTTTCGAACGGCATAAGGATTTTTATTATCTTCCAACTTATAAATCTTGAGT
>DATFMH010000036.1:0-10988 GCA_035267045.1 Balneolales bacterium | reverse complement strand
GGAGATAGCATTTTGCACGGCATCTTCCATGCTTTTACCTGAGGTTCCCGTCAATTCAATAAGTTTATACGTGTGGTCTTCCATATTCTCTCCTTTATTTGTAAATGATTTTATAGCATATCTTTACATTACGAAAAGAATGGGGAAGGATCAAAGGAAGAACAATTAACAGTGATCAATGATCAATAAACAATGTTATTAGGTCGCTATTTGGTTTATAAAGTAAAATTATATCAATTTCCAGTCATGAGGCTGACCAATAAGTAATTTATTAAATTTAATTACCTAAACAATTTAGGCACATGATAAAAAATGTACTCCCTATTGTTAGGGAGAGCCTGAAGGCTTTTGGGGATAAAGGCGGTAGTAGGGACATGCCATGGCATGTCCCTACTACAAATATGTGACAATCGGTGGCAAAAAATCAAACGGTATGTGAATATTTGTGATCGGTATTCTCCTGTTTGATATACGCATCAAATTTCATGGCGATGTTCCGGATAAACAGGCGTCCGTTGGTCGTGACTCTCAGATCATTATCATCAATCGACAATAAACCGTCACTAGCCATGTCACCAAAATTTTTCAGAATGTCACCAAAATAATCCCGGAAATTGATATTCAGCTTATCCGACATCTCATTAAAATTCAGTTCCATATCACACATCAATTGCATGATCGTCTGCCGGCGGATCATATCATCATCACTTAAGATATAACCTTTCATGATAGGTGATTTATGTTGATCAATGACATTGTAATAATCCTGCAGGTTCTTGGTATTCTGATAATAAACATCTTCAACTTGTGATATGGATGACATCCCGAATGCATAGATATCGGTTCCGGCATAGGTACTGTATCCCTGGAAATTACGCTGTAATTCTTTGTTGCGTTGAGCAACTGTCAGCTCATCATCAAGCTTGGCGAAATGGTCCATACCGATATACACATACCCGGAACGGGTCAGCCGTTCGATAATGAGTTTTAACATGGCCAGTTTTTCTTCCGGGGCCGGCAGTGCATCGGCATCCAGTAACTTCTGAGCCGGCTTCACCCAGGGTACATGGGCATAATTGAAGACGGCAAAACGGTCGGGATCATATTCCAGTACCGCGTCCAGTGTTTTATCGAACGACTCTGCTGTTTGATGGGGCAAACCGTAGATCAAGTCAATGTTGATTGACTGAAAATCTTCCTCACGAAGCCATTTAATCGTGTTTTCGTTTTGCTCATCGGATTGAATACGATGTACCGCTTTTTGTACTTCCGGGTTTACATCCTGAACGCCAAGCGAAGCCCTGTTGAATCCGGCGGAATGCAAAGCCTGAACATGGTCTTTCGTCAATCGCCGGGGATCAACTTCCACGCTCACTTCCGCATCCGGTGTGAAATTGAAATAGGAATGGATACGTTCACCCAGGTCACGGATCTCTTCAGGCCTCAGAAATGTTGGCGTACCGCCTCCCCAGTGCATCTGAACCGTGGACCGTTCGTCGTTGATATATGGAGCCATCTGCTTCATTTCCTTGTCCAGGTAATCCATATAAACCGGACCTTTATCCTGGTTTTTTGTAATCACCTGTGTACATCCGCAAAACCAGCAAAGGGAATAACAAAAAGGAAGGTGGAAATAAAGCGAGATGGGTTTATTTGATTCGTTATTTCGTTTGATCTGCTCAAATATATCTTTCTGCCGTATTTCTTCGGAAAAATGTAAGGCCGAAGGGTAGGAGGTATACCGTGGGCCGGGAATATCATATTTTCTTACGAGGTCGAGATTTACATCTAAATTTGTCATAATTGTTTAACGCTAAAAGGTCATGGATGCATCGGATGACTATTCACTTGTTGTAAAGTGGTACCCGTATGCGGTAAAACAGGACTTATAAAAGGAATACCAAGGGATAATCCCCTCAATATAAAAAGTAATCCTAAAACACCCGCTGCATATGGAATAAAACGGTTGATGCGTCTTCTCAATTTGAAGCCTGCAAAATGGGGGATCAGTGAAGTTAACAGCATCAAAGGCATTGTTCCTAGTCCAAATAATATCATATAAGTAAATCCACCGGAAACAGATCCGGTCACTAAAGAACCGGCTAATCCGGCATAAACAAGTCCACATGGCAAGAAGCCATTTAAAATGCCGATAGTTACCATCGACATTTGATTATTTAACTTAAATAGTATCCCTATAGTATGCTGAATTTTTATGATGATTTGATGAATTCCTGATAATTGAATTATCCTGTTTCCAAACCGGGAAGGTATTAGGACATATACAAGGATAAAGAAGCCAATTATAATGGAAAGAACCTGCTGAAAACCGGCCAGGGAAATTTGGCGCCCGATGACGCCCATCAATGCTCCAAGCAGAGAATAAGTGATAACCCGGCCGAAATTATAAATAATGCGATTGATAATGACACGCATCCTTGATTGATCGGAACCGGGTAATGCCATGGCAATCGGACCACACATGCCGATGCAATGAAAACTACCGAATAAACCGATAAAAAAGCCGGTCCAGATCATGATGATAACGTTTATGAGTTATGTTCTAATACAAGCCGTGCTTCCTGGTAATACGTTTTACCATTCTCTTCCCAGTTGACTTTGATTTCCCAAAGTCCCCGTTCAAATGATTGCAGGGAGATTTGTTGTTTGCTGTTTGCATCGGGTGATATCGACACAATCTTATCCTGTTGGGCATCGGACGGACGGTAGAAATGGATTTGTCCTTTTACACTATTGGCAGGATATTCGAATGTGATATTTGAGTTTGCGTTATTTATTTGCCACTTAACCGGGTTGTTCAATTTAAGAGCCCGGTTATGCTCATCAATATGTTGCTGATAGGTCAGTGTCTTTTTATAGTAATGTTCTGTGACCAGATCTTCATCCTGATGGGTTGTGAAGAACACAAACCAGACGGTGACAACACAAAAAAATGTATAAAACAACAATAGGCCCCATCCCCAGTTAAATTTGAATGTTTTCTTTTTTGAATCTGACATGAGATGATTTCCTGTTATGGGTTAAGTTTATCTGGTCCGATGAATGACGATTGTATTTTATCTGAGAGCTTGCCATCCGTGTAAACACCAACGACTATCTGGGTAAGTTCCGGTTTCATGACACTTTTAGGAAGTGCGACAAAGAAACGGCCTTCCCGGATTTCCTGTGGTGGAACAGGCTCCAATTTGCCGATGACGGTGATGCTGCCTTGATCCGGACTGAGTAGTTTCAGAGCAATTTTCTTCTCATCAAATGTTTTATTAATGAGTTTGAGATTATAAATGTTGGTGTAATTTCCATTCGGTAATTGTTGATAGAGAACGCCCGGGGCACGAAGAATGATCGATTGTGTATCGCTACGGCTGAATAACAATCCGGTAAATAAGGTTGCCAGAATCAGCAATACAATAGTATAAGCCATAACCCGTGGAGTGAATCGAATCTTTTTATCGTGATTCAGAATGCCATTCCATGATGAATACCGGATCAATCCTCTTGGCTTATCGATCTTATCCATGACATTATCACAGGCATCCATACAGGCTGTACATTGTATACATTCCATCTGAATACCATTACGAATATCGATTCCGGCCGGACATACTTTAACACATTGGTAGCAATCGATACAATCGCCTAATTCCGGTATCTCAGAACTATCGATTTTACCGGATTGGGCAATATCTGCAACACTCACACCATGATTCCCGGCATTGCTCATTGATTCTTCGGCTTTATTCCTTTTCTTCAACAAAGAGCGTTTTAATTTTTTCGGATTTCCACGCGGTTCACCACGTTCAAAATCGTAGGTAACAGCAATAGAATCTTCGTCTATCATGACTGATTGATACCGGCCGTAAGGACAGGCAAACTGGCAAACCTGTTCACGGAACCTTGAAAAGACACCATAAAATGTTAAACTGAATAGATTGATTATGATAAAACCGGTGAGATGAGCACTTACGGGATCACTCATTATTTTAAATAACTCATCTTTACCAATGATATAAGCCAGAAAGGTATTGGCAATGATAAAGGAGACGGCATAAAAAATGCCATGTTTCGATACTTTCTTGAAAATTTTCTTTGCTGACCATGGTTCCCTGTTCAGACGTTTTTGCGCGGAAGCATCTCCCTCAATCCAGTATTCGATTTTCCGGAAGACCATTTCCATAAAGATCGTTTGCGGACAGGCCCACCCGCACCAGATGCGTCCAAAAATAGCGGTAAAAACGATTACGAACAGAAGAAGTGTTAATGCTGCAAGGACCAGAATATAAAAGTCCGACGGCCAGAAAACCATGCCGAGAATAGTGAACTTCCGTTCAAGTACATTCAATTGCAGTAAAGGGTGTCCGTTGATTGTAATAAAGGGACCGGCAAATAAGAAAGCTAACAAAATCGTTGCCACAACCGCCCGGGCCTTGTGGTACAGGCCCGACGGTTTTTGGGCAAAGATCCAGTTTCGTTTGCCTTCTTTGGTTAATGTACCGATGCTGTCGCGAAACGACTCGGAATTTTTCTCCTTATTAGACATAATCAAAACCTCTGATATTAATCATCCGTTAAATGATGAATAGTATTAGTCCTGTTCACCGGGTATACATTTCTTGGCGCGGCTTTTGTCCACCGGTTTCGGATTGGGTGGATTTGTTCCCTGCAGTGAAATGATATAACTGGCAACATCATGCAGTTCTTTTTGATCGAGGGTTTTTCCACCGCCATACGGAGGCATCCCCCGTGTAGGAAATCCGGTGGTAATATTTTTCATGATAGTTCCCACTTTACAGCCGTGTATCCAGTAGTCATCCGTAAGGTTAGGTCCGACCATTCCCTGTCCCTGTTGTCCGTGACAAGCAAAACAAACGGAGTCGAAAATTTTCTTACCGGCAGCCAGACTGGCTTTGTCAGTGAGCGCCTTCATGTCTTCGAATTTATGCTCATCTTTTTCTGCAGCTTCATGATCATCACCTGCCGCTTTCTCTTGTGGATAGTGTTGTTTGGCATAGGCCATTTCAGCCTTGTACTCTTCCTGTGCATTCGGGCCCCATCCTAAAACGTGGTAATACATTAAATATACGAAGGCAAAAGCAATACAAAAGTAAAATCCATAGAGCCACCATGTTGGCATGGGATTATTTAATTCCTTAATGCCATCGTAGTCATGGTCTAAGAGCTTGTCCTGCTCATCCTCAAAAATTTGTGTTTTTTCTTCTTTTTTAGGTTTATTATTATCAGCCATTTAAATCCTCCCCCGAATTTCTATGATTTACAGAATCACCGTTACTTCCATCTTCAAGTGGTTTATTTGCCATGGCATCGAGCCAGCTTCTGTCATAGGAATACACCATATACAGAAGCAAGACAAAGAATATGAAGAAAATAGCAAGTGAAATAATCGGGTATACGGCTATTCCTTCGATTGATTGCAATACGTGTTTATACATTTTTTCTCCCGGTTATTTAGTTGAGTATTCCGACAGAATGCTGTCGCGAACGGCCGTTGTAGGTTGAGCTTTAATATCTGTTCCAAGCCGTTGCAAGTAAGCAATAAGTGCAATGATCTCCTTATCAGATCTGATTTGGAACCCGTTATTTGTGAGATCTTTTGTTATGGAATCGGCTTGTCTGCGCAGGTCAACCATAGCCTCGTGCTCATATCCTTTGGGATAAGGGACACCCAACTCCCGCATGGCATCCACTTTGGCAATTGTATGCGATGTATCCAGCTTTTGTGTATACAACCATGTGAATGCAGGCATAATGGAACCCGGTGAAGTGGAACCTGGATCTTTCATATGCAGGAAATGCCACGAGTTCGGATATTTACCACCTTCGCGTTCCAAATCAGGACCGGTACGTTTGGATCCCCATAAAAACGGATGATCATAAACGAATTCACCGGCTTTGGCATATTCTCCATAACGCTCCGTCTCAGAACGGAAGGGTCGTATCATTTGCGAGTGACAATTGTTGCAGCCTTCCCGGATGTAGATATCGCGTCCTTCCAGTTCCAATGGTGTATATGGTTTGACACTTGCGATCGTTGGAATATTCGATTTGATCAAAGCAGTCGGAACATATTCTACTACACCACCGATTATAATAGCGATAAAAGTGAAGATGCTGAAAAGTACGGGTTTCGATTCCAGCCAGCGGTGGTAAGCTTCTCCTTCTCTTCTCTTCTGTGAGTTGCGTTTAAAGGGAACAGCCGAAGCTTCCTCTTCCGCAATGAGAGATCCCTGTTTAACCGTTTTATACAGGTTGATGATCATGAGAATGGCACCGGTGATAAATAACACACCACCGAAAGCCCGTATCATGTACATCGGTATTACCTGCTTAACTGTTTCCAGGAAATTGGGATAACGCAGAAAACCCTGGGGAGTGAATTCTTTCCACATCAAACTTTGTGTGATGCCGCTGAAGTACATCGGTATGACATAGAACAAGGCACCCATTGTAGCAAACCAAAAATGATAATTGGCCAGTTTCTTTGAGAATAGCTTTGTATCGTAAATCCGGGGTATAATGAAGTAAAGCATGGCAAATGACAGGCCGCCATTCCAAAGCAGCGCCCCGGTATGTACGTGTGCAATCACATAATCCGTGTAATGGGTTATGGCATTTACGTTTTTGAGCGACATCATCGGGCCTTCAAAAGTGGCCATACCATAGGCGGTTACACCAACAACTAAAAACTTCAATACCGGACTTTCACGAACTTTATCCCATGCACCCCGCAATGTCAGCAGGCCGTTCAGCATACCACCCCAGGACGGGGCTATAAGCATGATTGAAAAGGCTGTGCCTAATGATTGCGCCCACCAGGGTAAAGCCGTATACAATAAGTGATGCGGACCGGCCCAGATGTAGATGAATATCAATGCCCAGAAGTGTACAATAGATAATCGATATGAATAAATCGGCCGATTGGACGCTTTGGGTATGAAATAATACATGATACCCAAAAAGGGCGTTGTCAGGAAGAAGGCCACCGCATTATGCCCATACCACCATTGCACAAGGGCATCCTGAACACCGGCATACAATGGATAACTTTTCATGAATGATACCGGCAACTCAAATGAGTTGACGACGTGCAGAACGGCGACCGTTATAAATGTGGCGAGATAAAACCATATGGCCACATACAGGTGTTTCTCCCGCCGTTTCATAATAGTTGCCAGCATATTGATGCCGAAGATTATCCATACAATGGCGATCAATATATCAATAGGCCATTCCAATTCGGCGTATTCTTTACTGGTTGTAAAACCCAATGGAAGTGAGATAGCAGCTGAGATGATGACCATCTGCCAGCCCCAGAAGTTAATATTGCTCAATACCTTGCTGTACATCTCTGTTTTCAGCAGTCGCGGCAGTGAGTAGTAAATTCCCAGGAATATGGCATTTCCGGCAAAAGCGAAAATAACCGTATTCGTGTGCAGTGGACGCAGGCGCCCAAAGGTCAGTTCAGGTATAAAACCCAGAAAATTAGGTGCAAATAATTTGGTGGCAACGATGAGCCCCACTAAAAAGCCTATGATACCCCAAAAGACGGTAGCAAAGGCAAAGTTTCGGACAATTTTGTTGTCGTATCTAAAGGTTTCCAAAGCCATCAGTGATTACTCCTTGTTAGGATTAGGATCGTTTTGATTAAGGGATGATGAATCGTTTGTTTCTTCGTCAAAAAGCATACGCACCGACGGGGTGTATTTATCTTCGTATTGACCGGATTTCACAGCCCAGATGAAGGCTGATAGAAAACCGATTGCCAGGAGTAAACTGAATCCAATTAACAGAAAGATTACCTCCATGATGATAACCCCATTTTTTTTGCGGTCAGATGCGTTGCGGTTGTAGTAAAGAGAATGATTGAAATAGAGCTGACTGGCATAAGGACAGCGCTCAAAAGTGGTGAAATCATTCCCTGAACGGCAAAACCGAGTCCTATAAGGTTATACAACAGCGAAATGGTGTAACTAATGAATATGATGACCATACTGCTGCGTGCAAACTTCAGGTAGGTTGGAAGGGTAAGGATGCGGTTAGCATCAAGAATAGCGTCACAGGCAGGTGAAAATGATCCCACATCGTCGGAAACGGCAATGCCTACATCACTTTTTTTAAGGGCACCTGCATCGTTGAGGCCGTCCCCCAACATCATTACCCGGTTGCCATTTGATTGAATATTCTTAATGTATGTTAGTTTGTCTTCGGGAGACTGATTGAAATGCAGTTGATTATCGGATCGAAAAAAACGTACCAGGTTACTTTTCTCAGCGTCATTGTCTCCCGACAATAATGCTAATTCAAAATTGTTACGTAAGTGATTGAAAAGCTGCGGCAAACCCTCCCGGTAAGATTTCCCGAGAACAAAATACCCTTTGTAATGACTATCAATAGCGATATGAACTTCCGTTCGTGGTTTTTCATCTCCGGGATTAACATCAATGTTGTTTTTGAGTAACCAATTAATAGAACCGGCAAGAATGGTGTGTCCATCAATTCGGCCGGAAATACCCAAACCCGTGTGTTCTTCAAAATGTTCCGGTTCATGTTTCTCACCTGAAGTCATTTTGCCCGAAATTTCCTTACTTAACGGATGAGTGGAATTTCTTAATATGATCCCAATGATTTTCAATTCATATTCAGTTAATTCCTGCCCTTTCCAGTTGACATTCGATTGATTGGACTGGGTCAATGTACCTGTCTTGTCGAATACAATAGAGCGAATGCGGGAGATCCGTTCGATAATGGAAGTGTTTTTTATGAATAATCCGCTTCGTCCGTAGATATTCATGGCTGAACCGAGCGTAAAAGGGGCGGCGAGTGCCAGGGCACATGGACAGGCAATGATCAATACGGATGTAAAAGTACTCACGGCAATGGCTGTGCTTATATGCATCCAGTATAACCCGGATATGACGGCTGTTAAAATAACTCCGAGAGTAAAGTACACACTGGCATCATCTGTAATAGTCGATAAATCTTTATCCTGTGATTCCGTGTGAAAGATCTCGTTATTCCATAAACGGGTCAGGTAACCCTGGGAAACTTCTTTAGATACGATCATTTCCACAGCCTGGCCAACTATACGGCCTCCAGCATATATGAGATCGCCTTTTTTCTTTTCAATCGGGGTCGATTCTCCTGTTACGAAACTGAAATCAACCAGAGTGCTATCCGACATCAAAACAGAATCGGCAGGTACCAGCTCTCGATTGCGCAGGTTCATATAATCGCCTATCTCCAGCGAACTGACCGGAACCGTTTGTTCTTTATTATCTTTCCTGATTTTTACGGATAATGGGAAATATGAACGGTAATCGCGGTCGAATGACAGGCCATCGTAAGTCTTTTTTTGAAAAAGTTTACCGATCAACAGAAAAAATACCAGTCCCGTAAATGAATCCATATAACCGGGTCCTATTCCGGTAATAATTTCATAGATACTGCGTGAAAATAACACGATGATTCCAAGGGATATGGGAACATCCATATTGATGCGTTTCTGTGATAACGCCAGGCCGGCCGACTTCAGGTAATCGGTACTGCTGAACAGCAATACGGGAAGAGCTAATACGATATTCAGGATACTGAATACAAATTGAAAATTGGGATCCAGCGGCTCGTGTGAAAGATAAGCCGGCAAACTGTAAAGCATGATGTTCCCGAAGGCAAAACCGGCAACGCCTAATTTGAGATAAAGTGAGCGATTAGACCGGTCCCGTTCTTTCTTGTCAATATTGTCCAGGTTGACCTGTGGTTCATAACCTATAGATGCCAATAATTTGACGAGTTCACCCAGGTTTAGTACTTCGGGGTGATAGGTAATAGATACTTCACGTCTGATAAAATCGACACGTGCATGTTCGACACCTTTACTTAGCTTGTGAAGGTTTTCCAGAAGCCAGATACACGATTTACAGTGAATGGAAGGGATAAAAAAGGTTACGACGCTGAAATCATCATCCGAAAATTCAATCAACTTGTTTTTTATATCAGGATGATTGAGATACTCGAAGCGATTATTATCGGGATCGGATGTAATCGTTTCGCCTGGATGTTCTTCAAGTGAGTAATAAGTACACAGATTGTTATCTGAAAGAAGATCGTAAACGGTTTTACAACCCTGGCAACAAAAATGTTTATCACTTGACGTGATGTCGGCTGTGCGACATTCTGCTCCACAGTGATCACATAGGATTATATTTTCCGTTATTATTGCCATGAATAGTATATGACTAAACTCTAAATAGAATATCGATATTTGAATATTGATATTAGAATTAAAGATACAGCAAAATCCTCTATTATCATGCTGTAAATCATTTATTTAGGAATATTTCCCCTCGAATTTTAATCGCAAATCAAACCAGGTATCGGTCATTGAGCTTTTTACATTCGAAAAATTGGTTTCTTTCATCCACTTTTTGATTTTATCCTTTTCATCTTTCCAAATAGCATGAAACGGACAAGGTTCAATTTCTCCGCATTCAGCTATACCCAAAAAACATTTATCAAAGAAATCGGTACCATCAAGCGTTTCAACAACCTCATAAATTGTGATCTCAGATGGTTTTTTTAATAAATATACCCCACCGTATTGACCGCGTTTCGTATCAATAATACCTTTTGGGACTAATTTGGCAAGGGATTGAGACAAATATGCCGCCGGACAATTTAGCGGTTTGGCCAATTCAGATGCGGGAATAGCTTTCCCCATCGGTTCACGGGCAAGCACAATAATTGCCGAAATTGCATATTGCGATCTTTGTGATAAAAACTGCATGTCTTTATACTGATAAATACCTGGTTTTTAGAAAACGACTTAAATTTAACATATTCTAATTCAAATATCATTATTAGAATTAAATTCTTCTAAAAAATGTATAAATATATTGATTTTTGGAGCATGGAGCATGGAGCATGGAGCATGGAGCATGGAGCATGGAGCATGG
>DATFMH010000035.1:0-13999 GCA_035267045.1 Balneolales bacterium | reverse complement strand
AATGGTTGGGATGATGTACCGAAACCTGTTAATGGCTCCCTGCACTTTCATTTCGAGCTTGCCGGGAAATCTATCAACGAATTGGGACGTTTATCATGCCCATTGCTTGTGAAGGGCTATTGCCGTTGCGGATTCCTCCGCGATGGTCGGAATGACAATGTTGGGGAGTGGCCGGAATGACGGCGTTGCTCTTGACTAATGGTTGGTAACTATACTCCCATAACGGACTCGCACCGCCAAGTTATTCGTCATGCACGGGGCAACTAAAAAAGGCTCCGGATAACATCCGGAGCCTCTAATACGATTCTAATAAGCAAATTCGGAATTAGTATTTATCCCAAAATAACTTAGTACCTACTTTGTCACCACCAATAGCCTTCGATGCGGCATCATAATTTGTCTTATTCAGGTTTTGTTCCTGAACAGGATAGGTATAACGCATCGGAAAGACGGTATAAGCGGTTGACGGTGCTTTTAATTGCGGATAGTCCAGTCTACGGAATGTAGTCCAGCCTTCCAGAGGCTGATCATACAGGGCAATCCATTCCTGGGTACCTATCTTCTGCTTGTAATTTCCGGCAGCCGTACTCCAGTTAACGTCAGCTTGGGCATAATAGGAATTGAAATCCGCATCCGATCCACCCCATTGAAGAATGGAAGCTTCAATAGCATTTTTATAATGATCTTCAGCGGTTCCGCTTACACTATAACCACGTGCGGCGGCTTCAGACCGTAAGAACTCAACTTCCGAGTAACTGAGTAAATCACCCGGGTAGGTTTGCTGTTCGAGCATATCACCGGGATGTGAGTTTGTGCTAAAGGCGTTTGATGCGCCTGGAGTACCACCCACATAAGTAGTCCCACCGGGTACTGTTGTAAAATAGTACTGCCGTCTGGGATCGTTGAGTGTGTTCATCTGATCTACAAGTGTACTCGCAGCAACAAAATCCTGGCGACCACTCTGTACAAGGGCTACCCATAACGGATTGGTGTTAGGCGGATTTTCGAGGTATTGAAACGTTGCATTGTCATCATTGGATGTAAATGCACCCTTAGAAGCCGCAACAGCCTCACTTTGTGACAATGACGGATCGGCATCGGCAAGTGTCATGGCAAGACGGAGTCTCAGAGAGTTACCGAATTTTTTCCATGAAGCCATATCGCCACCATAAATGAGGTCAGCTGAACCAAATCCACTGGCCCCGGTATTGATACTGCCTATAGCTTTATCCAGTTTACTCAAAAGATCCTTATAAATCGTATTGGCGTCATCGTATTTAGGTTCCGGATTTTTGGAATCCAGAGCCTCAGTATACGGGACATTACCAAATATATTTACCAGGGTTGAGTAAGTGTAGACATTCATAATCTCAATACAGGCCTGCTCATTTGTCTGCGTTGCACTACCTGTACCTACTAACTGAGATGATTGCTTCAGGTTTTCAAGTACACTATGGTACAATATATCCCAATCATTATCGGGGATAGCCCGGTCTTTAAGATCGTACCGGCTCTCGTCGAAATAGGTTGTCTCTGTCCAATATTGATCAATAAGCCGGAAGATATTTCTGTTTACATTGGTGTTCATCCAAAAATCAGACAGATTTTTTTCCGCATTGGAAAACAGCGTTGGCGCCGGTACATCCGTCGGACTTTTCGGATTTTTATTGATATTGGTGATGTTGGAACACCCCACCATAATCAATGTTATCAGTGTTAGTTTATATATTCTTTTCATCATCATGGCGTTTAGAATTTGACTTGGATATTAAATAGAACATTTCTGACGCTCGGGTAAACTCCTCCCTGATCGCCCTGGATATTACTGGCACCATATCCGGCCTCGGGGTCTGCATAAGGAACACTCTTATGAATGATCCACAGGTTTCTACCTGTAACCGAAAGCGTAATATCATGTACTAATCCGAGATTCGATACCAAGCTGTGTGGAAGGTCATAAGCAATATCCACTTCACGCAGTTTTACGTATCCGGCGTCATAAATAAACGCGGCATTAGGATTGCGAGCATAACCCCACGGGTTGGCATAGCTGTCGGCTGAAGCCCAAACGGTATTTGGCTTGCCATTTTCAGTGACTCCGGGTAAAAGAACACCGCCCCTTTTATTTTTGGGCAACAGATTACCGTTAGAGTCATAAGTAGCATTACGTACGGGATTACCTAAACTATTTAAGCCTACCGTCTCAGGATAGAGCCCGGTTGCTAAACCATATGCCTGATCGAGTGAAAAGAGTTGACCGCCCTTTTTCACGTCTATTTCAAACGAGAAAGACAGGTTCTTATATTGAAAACTGTTGGTGACACTTCCAGTCCATTTCGGGTTAACATCTCCAATTACATTATTGGACGTGGCAGATTGTTCATAATACCCGTTCGATCCTACGACTTTCGTTCCACCATTTCTATACATAGGTCCGGAACCAGTTACTGGAAGTTTGGGATTATTTTTATGTACCTGAGGATTATAATAAACGAAATCGGTTCCTTTCAAAACACCATAAGGTTGCCCGACGCTGGCATAAAGTCCAACGCCCTGCTGGAAACCACCTAACTGGAGATCGTTAATACCGGGTGCAATACTGATTACTTTATTACGGTTGCGATCCCAGTTGATATCCATATTCCATACAAAATTTGACGTAGTGATTGGACGTATGGTTGCTTCGACTTCCCAGCCTCTGTTCTGAATATCCCCGGCATTAATATACAAAGAATTATATCCGGTAGCGCGGGACACAGGAGCCGGAACAATCTGGTCGACCGTATGGGACTCATAATATGTGATATTGAATCCTAAACGGGAATGGAAAAACTCGGTGGCCAATCCGGCTTCTTTTTCCTTGGTCCGGGCAGGTTTTAAATCGGGATTATTTTTAGTTCCCGGTGCAGCAAACAATGTGGTACTACCAAAGGCTGTCGGTTTGACATATGTACTTATTGTTCTGTAAACCGGTGCATCGTGACCCGATTCGGCATAACTGGCCCTTAATTTACCATAACTTAACCACGGAAGTGAATTCTTGGTCAATTCCGAAAAGTTAAAACCGGCCGAAATCGATGGGTAAAAATAGGCATTATTACCTGAGGGCAATGTTGAAGACACATCGCGTCTTTCCGTCAAATCCAATACAAGCAGCTTTTTATATTGAAAGTTCGCTTCTCCAAAACCACTGATCACTTTTCTTCGATCAAGAGATTCTGAAGGAGGATTAATCGGGCTTGCGGAGTTATTAATGGCATACAATCCCGGAACAACGAGACCGCCATTCGTCGATACTGAAATAGCACTTATTTTATCATAACGAATGTTTCCGCCAACAAATCCGGACAATTGCAGATCACTTGAGAGCTGTTTATTAAAATTAGCAGTCACCTTGTAGTTATACTCGTTATAACTTTTATTGTAACGATTATAATTAGGTACGTCTACCGTTCCAACCGCTTCACGCGTTTGGTGCGCTTCAGTATAGGTGTCTGCCGAAACCATACCATTAATGGTTAACCAATCTGCCACATTATACCGTAACTTTCCGTATCCGTAATAGCGGGTACGGCCATCATTCTCGAAACTTTGATAGCGAATGAAATAATTATTATCCCAGAATATAGGAGAAGAGGCACCGAATTGGCCCCAGTTCCATGTTTGATTTTGTGCAGCATAAGATATTTTACGTTGCAAATATGCATTATGTGCATCAAAATATGCCTGTTTTTGCTGTGATACACTGGTATTAACTTCCCACCATTGACGGAAACTGGTCATCATATTGATATTAGCATAACCGGAACCGGGTCGGCCAAGGCCGGCCGTTTGGGTGAAGTTAACAGAACCCGTAGCATGCAATTTACTTGTTATATCATATGCACCGCTAAAGTTAACCATGTTTTTATCCAAATGGCTATTGGGCAAGACGCCTGTTTGGTTTTTACGGGTGTAGCCTATTTTATAATATCCTTTACCCGTATTGCCATTAACCATAAAACTTTGATTATTTGATACCGGCGACTGAAGGAAATATGCGGGACCGTTTTTGGCTGCAACCCAGGGTTCTTTTTCCCATTTCCGGTCGACTGCATTATATTGATAAACTTTCAAATTAGGGTTGAATTTGGCCCCATAGGAAGCGTCTTCCGTAAAAGGAACGACCAAATCCGGTTTTCCATCTCCATTCACATCGTGATAATAAAACGAGTTGGCAAGAACATGAACGCCATTGACGCTCGTATCAGGGGAACCATAATAGTACCCGTAACCGGCTCCGTACTCATGTTGATACGTTGGAAATGTGCTTTTGTCCACAAAACCAACTCCTACACCGGCATTCAGAGTAACACCGACTCCTTGTTTTGCCGCGTTACCCTTCTTCGTTGTAATAACAATAACGCCGTTGGCACCCTGGGAACCATAAAGAGCGGTTGCCGCAGCACCTTTCAGGACCGTAACAGAAGCAATGTTATCCGGGTTCAGGTCGTTTGCAGCGTTTCCGTAATCATAACCCGCAAAACCATTCTGCTCATTATTTGAATTTGAGGTCGAATTATCGAAAGGTACACCGTCTATTACAAATAACGGCTGGTTATTCCCGGTAAGATTGGTGACACCACGTATTAACAGGTTTGTGGATCCACCCATCATGCTGGACTCTTTTACATTTAATCCTGCCACCTTACCCGAAAGGACATTAGTAAAGTTAGCCGGATGAACCCGTGCTATATCCTGTGATTGGACATTTTGGGCGGCATATGACAACTGGTTTCGGGTTTTCTTTTCACCCTCAGCTGTCACATAAACCTGATTAAGACCAACATTACTTGGTTGTAGTTTTACGTTTAATGTAACATTTTGACCAGTCACTTCAACTTTTGTAGAATATTTTTTATATCCAATATAAGTTACTGTTAAAGTGTATGTGCCATTCGGTACTGAAGAGATAACATAAGTACCATTTACTCCGGTAGCAGC
The DNA here is from genome assembly GCA_035267045.1 of Balneolales bacterium. Lineage (GTDB taxonomy): Bacteria > Bacteroidota > Rhodothermia > Balneolales > DATFMH01 > DATFMH01. Next base: position 9,016 of record DATFMH010000035.1, on the reverse strand, counting down.
ACCAACGTTGAGTTTTGGTATATACACGTTTGCACCAGGCAACGCATTACCATTACTCGCATCAGTTACTTTACCTTTAATACTGCGCTGCTGCGCATTCACTTGAGATACCATGCCTATTATGAGCATGCAACTCACTAATAAAGTATTCAGTAGAACCTTCTTCATACGATTTATTTATTTATTTGAGTTAGCTAGTTAATTCAGTCCCTTAGAACCTCACGTTCGATTAACTCGATACTGTCTATTAATAAAAATTAATATTCGAAAAATCCAGTCTTTATTTTTAATTAATACTAAAATCGTATTTTTTTTATTTATATATTTTTTTATACATTAGTATGCTAAACATTCTAAAGCAATGTCTGCCTGCCTTCTATTTTAGTTCATTTCCCGATAATTATCTATAAAAAGAAGAAAACGTTCCTATAATAAGTCTCACACACGCGTTTTCAGTTTTTTTTATCGTCCGCAATAACTATTCTTTTAAAATAAATTAGGATAATTTAATGCTAAGCCTGTTTATACCTGTAATGAATAGTTAATCTTACATACCAGCGAAGTGTGGATTTTAATTCAAATATTAAGACAACAATATCCTAGTTACGCTTATTAACATATGTAAATAAACTTCGAATATTATCCTGATATATGAACTTTTCACATATGGTGATGGGCTTTTATTACGGATTACTTTTATCAGCTGCATATATATTTACATATGGTTCGGTTCATATAAAATTAATTACACCGGATAAGTGTTTGCTATTGTTTTTCTTCATTCCCGATATAATTATTTATATCATATACTAAATATTTATATGACAGCGCAACTGATAAATAAAAGTTATTGCTATCTTTATTATTATCCGGTAATCATCCGGTCATAATATTTAGAATGTTAAATCACTGTTGTCCGATAAAACTTCAAAATCTTAAATACCGGCCTGTTATACGTGTATTAGTCAAATTATGTGGATATGGGAAAAAAGGCCCCAAAGGTTCTTTTTAGTTAACCGGAATTTCATTGAACTTTCAAGATTATCGCGTTACGAGACACTGTCTCGTAATGAACCGGTGAACACTCTGTGTCCATTCATAGGTTAGCACCCGTCTTCCATTATTCATAAAATATGACTGGACGCGGTTCATCCCGGGGTATATTACGCACCGGACAGACGTAACGAGATAATAAAGCGTTTTAGAATCCGGCAAGCAACGGAGTGGAGCATTGGATATTTTTAGCGGAATGGAAACGGATTTAGCCAATTTTTGCCCAACGGTGATTTTTGTTCCAGCTTTGCTCATCCCCCATGCTTTCAGGATCATCGTTGAAAAGCGGGTATCTCGTTACGAGACTCTGTCTCGTAACGAACCGGTGGACACTCTGTGTCCATTCACAGGTTAGCACCCGTCTTCCATTACTCATAAAAAATCACTTTTTTAACATCATTGAACAATTTGATTACGTTTCCCCCCGGACAACAGTGATGTTAAATAGGGAATTCTTCATTAAAATAGTAAAATGCAGAGAGCATAGAATTAGGGAGATTCGATTAAATCATAATTTGCGAGCTTCTATTCCTTAATAATTTTTAGAACAACTAACTGTCATTTGTATTTTAATCCTAATCGTTAATCAGATTGAACCGTTTTTATATTCCGAATATACATTATTTATATATAGGTATATATTAAATCATCCTATAGATGATAGTTAGCAATACTAAAATCACACACGGATTTACGTTGTTGGTAATAATATTAATTTTATTTCGTAAACTTGATTGCAAAAGTGTGAATGAAGAATTGTATTAACGTTTATATAAATTACTAACTGTCCTATTATTTATGCTAAATTTACCCGGGTGGTAATATCTGTCACGTATTCACTTTTTATATAGTTCCAGGTATTTTACACGTAAGATGATCTCCATCTGAACTTTATTTGATATGAGCTTTTATCTGCTTCCTTTCATCGGATTTTTAATAGGCCTAATTGTCACACTAATAGGAGGTGGCGGGGGGATTTTTTATGTATTAATACTCACACTCGGTTATAATGTGGATATGTCGACGGCGGTCTCCACCTCATTAGCAACCATAATACCCACAACATTTGTTGCTTCTATCAGTCACCACAGGTCAGGAAATTTACGAATACGGAAGGGAGTCTATCCTTTATTAGGCGGAATTATCGGTGCTGTCGGGGGTGCATTACTAACATCTCTTTTCGTCGATTCCGTACTCAGGAGAATATTTGGCTTATTCATGCTTGTAATGGGCAGCCTTGTTTATAAAGGCGTTCTAAAGCAATCCAATCCTAATAAATTACTAAAAGGCGACACAACTCCTTCTGCAAAAAAAATTCCGGAAGTGACCAACAAAAAATATTTAGCTTCTGCCGGTTACGGTTTATTAGGTGGAGTCATGGCCGGTATGTTAGGACTCAGCGGGGCTCCGCCGATTGTAACCGGCCTGTATTTATTAGGCAACTCAGCCGTTGAGGTTATTGGAACATCCGTTTTTGTTGTACTGGGTATTTCCTGTGTAGGATTATCTACTCATCTTGCCCTGGGACAGGTAAACTGGTATCTCGTGGAAATGCTGGCAATAGGTACGACAGCAGGAGCATTTATCGGGCCTAATTTTCTCAAGTATATCGACACTGCAAAACTGGAAAAATATTATAGCCCGGTATTTTTTATTATGGCAGTTGGCATTGGTTTAATCCTGATTTTTTAGGATTAAAACTGTCCACATTCAGTTTTTTTATTAGCTGCTGATAGCTGATGGTTAAAAGCTTATTACGCAATTAATATATTACCAATCACAGAACATTCTTTCATTCTTCATTTTGCTGAGAAAACTAATAACGGCCGGGATGAGGGTATTCTGGCTTTATTTTTGGCTAAAATTTTATCCGCGGTCTAAAAAATTCCGTTTTCCTTTCTCCTATTTTACAGTTTCTATTCTTTTGGAAAAAATTCGAAGAATTTCAGTAATAGACATTTATTCTGCATTCTATATTCTTCATTCTTAAAAATCATGTAGCGTTTTGCAAGTATTAGCCATCCAATACATACAAGAGTATATATTTTTCCAATATCAACGAAACAAATTATCTGTCATACGTATTACAATGTAAACTTTACCATTAACCCCTATTTGAATAATTTTAATTTATGATGAAAATAGTTACATCCGGTAAATACGTATTTCTATCTCTGTTATCAGTACTAATATTTTTGTTATTCCCAACCCAAACGCTTTGGGCACAAATAAAACAAGACACTACCTCCTATTCATTACAACCATTACATATCAAAAAAGATTTTGATATCACCGGTAAATTAACGAACGCTGACTGGAAAGAAGCAAAAACTATTTACATTAAATATGAGGTCCAGCCAAATGACGAAGGTCTTGCCAAAGTTACAACTAAAGTTAAAACACTATACAGTAAAAATTATCTATATATAGGTTTCATTTGTTCTGATCCACACCCCAGGGATATCCGTGCTCATGTAGCCGATCGTGACCAGGATTTTAATGATGATTACATCGGTATTATTCTGGATCCCTTCGATAATAATCAACATGGATATGAATTGTTTGTCAACCCGCTTGGAATCCAGATGGACGGTATACGTAACAGCGATAATAACGAAGATATGAATTTTGATGCTTTATGGTATTCTAAAGGGGCCATCAATGATACCGGTTATACAGCAGTCATGAAAATACCATTTAAAAGCCTGAATTTCCCGAACAGAAAAATTCAAAACTGGTCCATTCAGTTTATTCGTAATTACCCGCGAAGTACCCGCTATATTTATGCATGGACACATGTAAACATCAATAACCCCTGTATCATGTGTCAAAGTGGTCAACTTGCAGACATGACTAATGTGAAAAATACTAATACGGTTGAAATTCTGCCTTACGCCATAGGATACCAGGGAAGTACGATCAACAACTCCAATGATCCTTCATCGGGCCTGGATAATAAACCGGTAAATGGCCGTATCGGGGGCAGTATTTCTTATTCACCAACATCGACTACCTCCATTAATGCCGTTATTAATCCCGATTTCAGTCAGGTTGAAACCGATGCCACCCAAATAAGCGCTAATCAAACCTTCGCTTTATATTATCCTGAAAAGAGACCTTTTTTCATGAAAGGCGCTGATCTGTTCAATACACCTGAAGATCTATACTATTCCCGTATGATCAACCATCCATTAACTGCAGGCAAATTTATAGAAAATGCCAGCAAATATACACTTGCATTCCTTACGGCATATGACAGAAATGCCCCTTTTATCATACCGGGTCTGCAGAGAAGTTCTCTTATAAAATCGGATGTACATGCATATAGTAATGTTTTACGTGGCAAATATAATATTGGATCCGAATCATATATCGGAGGATTATTGACTACCCGAAATCAGGGGCAGGGATATAATTATGTAGGCAGTATCGACTGGAGCCTGTTACTGGCTGATCATTATTATTTCAGCGGACAGGCAGCTTATTCCGATACCAAAGAGTTGAATGATACGACATTATTTAATGACTCCAGGATATTTGGCACGAGTAAATATGATGCCACTTTTAACGGCCAGCACTTCGGTGGAACCCTTTTATCAACAGAATTCAGCCGGCAGGCGAAATATTATAATTTTTCTATCCAGTACCAATCTTATTCACCGACCTTTCAAACACAGGAAGGATTTATCAATAAAACGGACCGCCGTGTTATTCAGGGTAATCAATCTTTTTCCTATTACCCGGGTACGTGGTTATTATCGCGCGGTGACATATCTGTACATGGATTTTGGCGATATGATTTCAATAATCTGTTGCAGGAACGATGGTTGAATATTGGATGGAATAATCATTTTGCCGGGCAAACTCAATTATATATTGGTTTGCTGCCTCTTAATGATGAGCAATTTAATGGTTATTTTTTCACTAAATTGAATAGAATTATGTTCAATCTGAATTCGAATGCACTTAATGCTTTTTCATTCGGTGGACATTTTGAAACCGGACATTACATTTACCGGGCAGACAAACCGAAAACCGGTCATGGTTACAGCGTATCCGCAAATGCTACGTTCAAGCCTACCCCCCGCCTGCATTTATCCCTGGATTATAGTTATTCCACGTTATCCTCTCTGGATAATAAAACCAATTATTATAGCGGTGATATTTTCCGGTTAAACAGTCGCTACAATTTCTCCCGTAAACTATTCGCCCGTTTTATCACCCAGTACGATTCCTTTAACAAACAAATCCAGGTTTATCCTTTGGTTTATTACAAACTCAACCCTTTTACTATCTTTTATGCCGGGATGACAGATTATATGGATAATTTTAATGAACCTAATGGATTTAACGGGTATAAACAGACGAACCGCGAATTTTTCGTCAAATTTCAATATTTGATCAGGAGTTAGTTGGTGGTTTGATGTTGGTAGTCTTTTGCAGTCAGTTACCAGCATTCAGCCGTCAGCTTTTTTCAATTAAAAATAAGTAATGAATAATTAGCAATTAGGTAAGTACTTAGAGTACTTCGAGTTTATAAGTACTTAAAGTTGATAAAGCATGGAGGGTTTTGGACTGCAGATTAGTCCGAATTTGGATTAGTGGGATTAATAGATTTTAGGATTACAAGTCCAATCCAATAATCCCTGAATCTGAAAAATCCAAATTCTGACAAATAAAACATAACTTAAGCACCCATATCGAGCTTCTTGCCATTTCGTGTACCTAACAGTACACCAGAAAATAACGGTGAGCTCCACTTTGAGAAGTGGTGTCCACCTATCCTGGCTTCTTGCCCGTTTTAGATGGGAACCACCTTGAAGGGGGAGCCTATTTCGTCAAATCCTTAAAAATAATCCCGGCCCATCCTACAAATCCTGACCATCCGGATTCTAACTTTATGATATTATTTCATATCCCGTACCTAACGGCACACAGGGTATATTATCCATTATTTACGCTCAAAGCAGGAAGGGACGTAACATGCTATGTCCCTTCATACATCAGGCGTTGATATCACTTATGGCAATACCATGGAAGGAAATTACCGCTCCCAAAACCTTTTGGATCGCAATGACAATCAGGACCTTTTTTAATTGATCATTGTAAAAACTCTTACCACTTAACTCTTACTTCTTATCTCGCGAAGCGCGTCATCCGCGTTCTATCTTCGCTTTTTCTTTACGATACGATGCAATTGCGGCCGCAATGTTATCTGTGTGATAACACTGCCCTCTCTTTTTTGCAAGATTGTATCTAATGCATCCACAACATCACCCGGTGTTAAATGAGCGGCTTCATGTGAATCCGGCTTAAAACTCAGATGATCATAAAATGCAGTATCGGTCATATCAGGCATAATGGTCACTACTTTTACCCCGCTCTTACGCACATCTTCAAAAAGGATATTACTGAAATGCTGAAGTCCGGCTTTAGTCGCCGCGTACGTACCACCCCATTTGCTGCGTATCTCCGCTGTTACGGATGTGATATTGATGATAAATCCTTCTGTTTCCTTCAGGCTTCGCAAAAACAACCGGGTGAGAATCAACGGCGCCGTCAGATTCGTCTGCACCATCTGTTCGATTTGTGATACCTGTAATTCTTCATGCGGGGCGAAATAAGCTACTCCGGCATTATTTATAAGCATATCTATTCGTTTATCCTCCCGATCCAGGATGTCTTCAGCTGCTTGCTCCAATTCCGACATGCTGGTGACATCGCAAACTATGGGATGGAAAAGGTCATCCTTATAATTCGTCTTTGAAAAATCCCGTGCCAACCCATATACACGATACCCCTGTTCATTCAAATATTTGGAAACCGCTAACCCTATTCCTGATGATGTACCGGTGACGACGGCCGTTTTCATAAAACCTCAATATTATTTATCACATGTTCCTGTAATAAACCGACAACAAACTGCTCCATTTCTTTTCTTTCTTCATCGCGATAGGTTGTGACTCCATTTTTCGTTTCATAATCATGATACAAAACATCTGTATCAGAACGCTGATGTCGGATACGTTTCAGATATTCTCTGCTCATACGGAAAACGCCCACACTGAAATCATTTATTTGCTGAAGCGGTATATTTTCGGCTAATGTCTCAATAAGCCCGGCATAATGATCTTTCCAGTTCTTGACCCGCATGACAGGATCGATACAGATACGAACGGGCCAGCCGTCTTCCATGGCGGACTTCAATGCCCGAAGCCGGCTTTTTAACGGCGGTGTACGTTTTTCGTATAATTTAGCTATCGTATCCGGTGATAATGTCCAGGCCAGAATTACATTATCTACCGGTTTATGATGACGAATTGCACGGTAATTGGCACTTTTTGTGCGTATCTCAACAACCAATTCCGGATTTTGGGCAGCTGTTTCAATCCACCGGCTGCCAAAGGGAATGATATTCTCAAAAGCTAAAAGGTCGGTATCATAAGAAACAGCCAGGTACATCGGGCCTTTTTTCAATTCCTCTAAAGTATTCCTGACATAGTCCTCATTATTAACAAACATGACCACATTGGCTGATGGAAACATACCCTGCAAATAACAGTAGTCGCAGTCGTAGATGCAATTTAAAACGAGGGCGTTATAGAAAAAACGATCATAGCCAAAATCGGGTGTTACTTCAGAACCGGAGTAGAGAAACTGATCTTTTCGGATTGCCAGTATCAGATTCATACTTTTCTTTTGCAATCGCCAATCCTGTCCACTTCTGGCAAAGACATCTTTGTAATGATCAACAATGATACGCGTAGATTCGGGATACTTGCGTAATACAAGATGGGTGTCCTCGTAGTCGAGGGCATCCTTTTCAATATAAATATGTGAAAAATCCGGATTAACGGAGTACTGTTCGGATGCGCTCAAAAATTCCATTCCTTTCATTTTTTGTACGAGCCTTAAGTTCCTGAAATCCTCTCAAAATATCCAGATTATCGGATTCAATCTTGTATTTTGTGGCCAATTTCTCCAATTGCCGAAATTGTGTGGTTGTAAGATGAAGATGATCTTTAAGAGAAACAATCAGTTGACGATCATCAATATTTAATATTTCTTTTTCCTGATCTGTGATTAATGAATGCCAGCTTCTTATGTATTCGTCCATCTCCGGCATACGGTTACGAATTAACTCACTGACCATTTCACGGTTGAGCTTCACATTCTTTTTATGATCCGAGACTACTTTCAAACACCCGATCTGGCTTGGCGGAAGGTATATATTAGCCGCTTCAAAAAAACCGGACGCTTCCATATCCACCATGTAATCGCCGTCTTCACCATTGAGATGGGGTTTATCAGCTGTGACTAATTTTTCTTCCTTTAAGGAATGTTTTACAAAAATATCCGGGTAATAAGCTCTTTGTGTACTCTCATCCATGATTTGATTGACCAGGAAAAGATGTCCTATTTCATACTTATCAGGAGCTCCTGCTATCCCGATATCGGCAATCACAACCCGTTCGATATTCTCTTCTTTTGATAAAACCACACCTGTAGAAATGGCTGTTTTAATCTTTCCCATACCACTAACAACGAGCACGACTTCATCACTTTTGTATAATGATATTTTGAGAGATTGATGATCATGCTTAAGATCGTAGTATTCAATCAATGGACGTGCTTCAGATAATAATGCTGTTACCAGGTAGATCACGCGGGTTATGGTTATTGGGTTATTAAATCTGTTAAGTTCCAAAGGCACAAAGGCACAAAGGCACAAAGAAAAATTGTTAAAGGGTTATTAAGTGTATCAGGTTATTAGGGAGAATATGGAATTTAGAATGAAGAATTTAAGAAATCAGAATTATTTGGAAATAGAGCAATAAGGTGCCATAATAACACTTTATAATTGCTGTTATCATTTTTGATATTTTATATCTGTGATAATTTACTAAAATTAAGAATGGTTTTAAGGAAGGGCATAAAAAGTATAAATCAGGTTAATTCTTTA
>DATFMH010000034.1:0-6466 GCA_035267045.1 Balneolales bacterium | reverse complement strand
AGGATGTGGCTTTTGTGCTTCCAATTCAAAGGAAAGTGCAAAAGCCATTTTTTTAACCACAAATTTATGCGAATAACCGCAGATTAAATAAGAAGATAACAGAATAGAATGCGGATAACGCGTATGAATGGATTGACGCAGATTTGTAAATATAGATAAGCCGTCAAGACGCTCCACATCCATCATATTTTACTTATAATTGCGTTATGGGAGGCAGAGCCTTATAACGAGATAAAGTACTCTAAATACTAAATTAGTTATTATTATCTCGTTACGTCCCTCCGGGGCGTAATGTATGCCGGGATGCTCTGCGTCTCGGCATGCTTAATGAGTAACGGTTGACGGGTGTTATCCTGTGAATGGACACAGAGTGTCCGCCGGTTCATTACGAGACAGAGTCTCGTAACGAGATAATCTTGATTCCGGTTAACAAAAAATAACCGTTGGGGCTTTTTTCAGATTCTCACAAAATTTGACTGATCCACGTATAACAGGCCGGTTTTTTAAGATTTTGAAATTTTATCGGACAACAGTGAATCTAAATACTAAATTACTAATTATTAATTGCTAATTGAAATAGCCCTATAGTTTCAATTTTATTTTTATCATATTAAGTGATCACAGAATCTGGCAAATTAATTGTGATACACGAGATTAATAAAACTAATAACCAATTTTCAGATCCATCATGAAATATTTAAAACCCATTTTAGCTGCTTGTTTCGGTGTGTTTATTGCCACAAATGCACAAGCTCAGTTCAATAAAGTATTTCCTATTAGTCAGCCTGATGATCATCAACCGGCCGAAGTTTCGATAGCTATTAATCCGACGAATCCACAAAATATGGTAGCGGCATTTATCACACGTCAAAAGGAATTTCCCGGAATTGATAACAACAGTTATGTGACCATGGATGGCGGCAAGACCTGGAAAAAAGTTCATACTATAAATCCTATGAACAGGGTTCAGGGGGATGATGGATTGGATTTTAGCAGTAATGGAATCGTATATCATTCCTATCTTTCATTTTATGGAATTTTTGGGGGAAAGAAAGCATTTCCGTCCACAGGTATTTATATGAGTGCCTCTTTTAATGGTGGTGAGACATGGCCAAGGCGAACCCGTGTTGTGGAACACCTCAATACACCGGATCCTATGGAAGATAAACCGTACGTGGAGGTCGACAACTCCCCTGATTCACCCTATAAAGGGAATGTGTATACGGCTTGGACTCATTTTGCCAAATATGCCAGTAAAAATCCCGCTGATTCATCCCAGATATATTTTACGCGGTCTACCGATTCCATAAAAACATTTTCACCCTATTTGAGGATCTCCGATCATGGTGGCAATTGCCTTGATAACAGCAGGACGGTAGAAGGTGCAATGACCGCTGTTGGCCCAAAAGGACAGGTTTATGTTGTTTGGGCTGGGCCCAGGGGGCTTGTTTTTACAAAATCGCTTGACGGTGGTAAATCTTTCAGCAGAAATAAAGTAATCGGTTATATCAGCGGCGGATGGGATTTTGCCATGCCCGGCATTAACAGAACAAATGGAATGCCGGTTACCAAAGTAGATTTGAGTCATAGTGACTACCGGGGATCTATTTATGTGAATTGGGTAGATAACAGAAATGGGGATCATGACGTCTTTTTGAAATATTCCCGTGATGGGGGCAAGACCTGGTCGAACCCGGTGCGAGTGAATGATGACAAAGTGGGCAACGGCAAGCAACAATTCCTCACCTGGATGGCCGTAGATTCTAAAGACGGTTCCGTGAACATCGTTTATTATGATCGCAGCGGGCTGGATAGTACGATGACCGCTGTTGACTTAGCCCGAAGTGTGGATGGCGGTAAGACCTTTAAAAACTACCGCATTAATCAGAAACCGTTCGATTGCAACAGTAAAATATTTTTTGGCGATTATACCGGAATCGATGCCTATGACGGATTAGTAGTTCCGGCATTCATGCATTTTAAAGATAAGAAACACCTGGCCATATCCGCCGCTATCTTTCGTTTCAAGCCCGGAACCTTGAAAAAGGCGAGAAATTAGAAGTGTTGAATTTTCCGGAAAATGTTGATTTTAGATCCGCAAAGTTTAAAAAACTTTGCGGATCTTTTACTTAAAAGACGTTTATAGTACAGACCTTGCAGGTTTTAAAAACCTCCAAGGTCTTTTTTTGATATTATGATTCCCCCTTCAGGGGGCTAGGGGGTATCCGACGTCATTTCCCCTAAATACCCCGAAATAACCTCCAAATCGGAAATTCCGGTAATATCCTTTTCAAGCATCGGTATTTTGAACAGGGAAAATTTTGGGAACTGCTTTTCAATCTCCCGTAAATAAACCTGTTCCTGTTCTTTCCTTTTTTTTAGAAATTCCCCTTCTGTTTTGTCCGGTAAAATTTTATTAACGATCAGAGCCGTTACAGGTATTTGATATTTGTGTAGCAACGTGACCGCTTTTTGTGTTTCTAAAATTGGCAGTTTCTCGGCTGTTAAAACGTAAACGAACGTTGTGATTTCATCGTCAAGTAATATTTCCCGAACCTGTGCGAATCGTTCTTTTCGTTTATTCAGAATATTGGAGATTGGATCATCATGTGGTTGACCATCAGAGAGCAGGCTTTCATAATTTTCATTGATCTCCTCGCGCCGTTTTAACATTCCTTCCACCCACACTCCCATCAATTCCGGGAGCGACAACAGTCGGATGGTGTGTCCGGTGGGTGCCGTATCAAATACGATGGCATCGAAATGTTCCCTTTCTTCCAGGATAACGGAGACCATACGGTCGAATAAAGCCGCTTCATCAGCTCCGGGGGTGACCCTGGAAAGATCAATTTGCCGGTATACTTCATCCACCAGCCGGGGTTTGATCAATCCTTTAAGATTATTCTTTACCGTTTCAATATATTTTTTGGATTCCGTTTCCGGATCTATTTCATATCCCGATAAATTCGCGACTATCTTTTTGATGGAGCCACCGAGCTTTTTCTGGAAAATATCACCAATGTTATGGGCCGGATCGGTAGAGATTAATAATGTTTTAAACCCGGAATGGGAAAGTTTTAAAGCAAATGAAGAGGATACTGAAGTTTTTCCAACGCCGCCTTTGCCGCCGAAAAAGAAAATCCTTTTATTTCCCGGTTTACTACCCATGGTTCAACAACACCTGATATGATCCAGCGGTGATTTTTCCATGCCCATCCTCAAATGCCATTCGTGAAATTCTTCCAGGATATAGGGATAGAGCTCGAGGGTGTAAAAAGATACCGGGTTGGGTATCCCTAAAAGCTCGGAAAAGCACATCAACAGGAATAGATCATTATCATCGCGTAATTCCCGTTTTATCTCTGCCTTGTGAGGCTGACTGATAATTTCATCGTATTTTTGTATGGCTTTACGAAGTTTTTTAATCGGTTTCTTCATAATATTACTTTACAAAAATTGTTTGGATGATTCCGGTATTTCCGATTTTTGTCTGAATGCTGAAATGGCCGTTATTAAAATCCAGAAGGTAAATGCCAATATGATACTTCCCAATATAAACAACAGCCACTGCGGGTGATTAGATCCCATGCCCGACCATTTGAAAACAACCTGCTGGATCATCGCCCATAACGTAACAAAAAGCAGAAATGCCATTGGAATTAAGGTATAGATATAATTCCGTCCTTTCCGTTTCAGCCATATTGAGACCAGCAATAAACTGATACCGGCCAATAACTGGTTACTTGTTCCAAATAATGGCCATAAAAGGAATCCACCCGAACCGAATCCCTGCGGACCTTCAGGCAGCAACACAAGAGCGGCACTTGTTCCTACTGCAATGCCGGTGGCCACATGTTTCCTGGTCAGTGCATGTATATTATATTCCATACCCAATTCGGAAATAATATACCGCATCAATCGAACGGAAGTATCCAAAGTAGTGGCAGCAAAACTGATGACAATAATTGAGACGATGGTTTTTGCAACATTAGCCGGTATGAAAATACCTTCGGCCAGGTGGGCTGAACCATTGATGAATGCACCCAGCCCCTTATGACTCGCTTCGGCATAACTGCTGTATGTTGCTGCAAAATCGGCATGGGAAGTGAAATACGTGGCAACGGCAATAACGGAAATGAGGGCTAAAATTCCTTCGCCAACCGCACCGAAATAACCGACCAGCCGGGCATCCGTTTCTTTATTCAGTTGTTTCGAAGAAGTCCCGGAGGAAACCAGTCCGTGAAAACCCGAAATAGCACCACAGGCTATAGTAATGAATAATAACGGGAACCAGGAGATATCGGCTTTCGGATTGGTCATTGGAGCTGTAATGGGCGGATGGGAGAATAGAAGTCCGATGTAAAGGATACCAAGCCCCACTACCAACTGATGCGAATTAATGTAATCACGCGGTTGTAATAACTTCCATACCGGTGTGATGGAAGCGATATAAACATAGATCATGAGAATGATGATCCATACGAAAAATGCCAGTTGAGTGCCGTTGAAACCGGCGATGACCATGTGTTCACTCCCGCCGAAATACCGGATCAAATCAATCTGCAGGGCGGGTACATAACTGGATGCAATGGCTGCCAGGTACATAATTAACAAGGCAATGACGGATGGAAGCAACAGGCTTCCTTTCTTCTTATAAACAGAAATTCCAATCCAAACAGCCAGTGGGATCTGTATGAAAATGGACAACACACTGGCCGGAAAAGAGATAAAAAGATTGGAGATAACCCAGGCGAAAACGGCGTTCACCATCAATACCAATATTAAGATGATGAAAAGAAATAAGATTTTAGACCTTTTGCCGATCAGTTTATTAGCTAATGTACCAATAGACTGGCCTTTGTTGCGGACCGAAATCACAAGCGTGCCGAAATCATGGACTCCGGCTGCGAATACGGTACCAAATGTAATCCAGAGAAGGGCAGGTAGCCAGCCCCAAAATATAGCGATAGCCGGACCCACAATCGGAGCGGCACCGGCTACGGAAGTGAAATGGTGTCCCCAGAGAACCCATTTATCAGTGGGAACAAAATCAACGCCGTCATTATATGTATGAGCAGGAGTTTCAAAATCCGGATCGAGTTGGTAGATCTTATTGGCGATAAACTTAGAATAAAACCGGTATCCAAGAAAAAAGATGACGCCACCAATAATAGCCAACCAAATACTGTTCATATTCTAAATCCCCCGTTTAGATCCGTAATTAACTTAAATTTGAATAAGGAATAGTATGTTACCTCAGGTACATAAAAAAGATGATAGCTAGTAGACTTTAATGAAAAATTTAAATGTTAAATGTTAAATGTTGAGTGTTGAATTAATTCTGGATATAACTTTAAGTACTTTCAAACTCTAAATACTTGAAGTATTTAACTCGTCTATCGTCAGTTAATAGTAATTGATTATCCTATTTCAAACTTACATCAATTTCAGATTGTAATGTGTTTTATAATTAAGAAAATTATACGTTTCTGCCAAATCAGGATAGGTCAGTATCTTATATAATCATAATATTATCATGGAAGCTATGCATAAAGACTAATTTTTTATTATATATAGGGTTGTTAATATCAAGGTTTTCAAAGGAATTCGTGCTTCAAACTGAAATGGATAATCCATTTAATGGATTATGTAATCAATTTGATGATAGAGTACAATTATTAAAATTATGTTTAACCATCTGTACATTAGTTATGAATGATCTAATACTCATTCCACATCATGCCTTACGACCTTACATCCAGCATTATGTTTATTGTGAAATGGGTGAAGCCGGCAAATGGTCTCACACCGATATGGCACCTCCCGGATGTACCTCATTATCTATTACAGCCGAAGGGAAAAATGTTTATATAAGTGAGAATAACAATCCGGCATTAAGATACGACTCAATAACATTTGTCGGACAGACGAAGCGTTTAAAAAAACTGTCATTGTACGATCGATTGAAAACTTTTTTTGTGATTTTTCAACCATGTGGTGCTTATCAGCTATTAGGCATTAAGCAGGATGAGTGTTCCGGTTATTGTCTCAATTTTACTGATTTACTAGGTTCATCCGTTCGCTTATTTGAAGAAGAAATAGCCGAACAAACTTCTCCATATGGGATACAAAAAATAGTGGAGCGCTTCTTCTTAAAAAGGATTAAGCATAAAAAGATTCCTGAAGAAAGTAAACATTTAGCTTGCGTAGTCAATAAGATTCGTAAAAACAGTCAACCGGGGTTATTGATAAAAAATATTTGTCATCAGGAGGGCTATTCAATAAGTCGATTGGAAAGGCATATGAAAAGAATCGTGGGTTTGAGTCCGAAGCAATATCAACGAATTATGCGGTTCAATACAACTTTACGATATATCAATCGGAATCCTTTAAACAGAAACTGGTCTGCCATAGCCTGCCGATTCGGGTATTACGATCAAACGCACTTCATCAACGAATTCAAACG
>DATFMH010000033.1:0-17547 GCA_035267045.1 Balneolales bacterium | reverse complement strand
TCTTGTGGGCATAGCCATCATCTTTTAAAATTATACTAACAGACTTTAAACTTACTTTATGTACGATTTACATTGGTATTAAACAAATTGCAACAAAAAAAATAACTACCGGTATTAGCTGTCGGACAGGTTAAAGCTATCTGACGCGCTATCCCCGAAAATCATCTTTTATTCGCCCGGATATTTCAATCCCCACTGATCTCTGATAGTATCCAGAAGCTGCATATTTTTCAGGGTTGTCTGCAACGGCATGATGTCACTTTCCGATTTCCCTTTTCGCAAACAATTCATTACTTCCATAGCCTCAAACTGATATCCAAGGCCGTTCTCAATTGGTAAGGATACCGTCGTATCTTCCCCTGAATCGGTAATAGTTACTTTTTGAGGATTCCAAAACGGCCTATGAATTTTTATGGAACCATCTGTTCCCATGATAACAGCTTCCTGCGGTGTTTGTGTCCGAACGGCACTGCTTAGAACAGCCAATTCCCCTTCATCATATCCCAGGATATAAGCCGATTGTTCGTCCACACCGGTCTCTCCAATTTCCGCCCACGACTTTATCACTTTGGGCTCTTTCTGTAAAATCCACCTGGGTAAATCAAGGGTGTAAATCCCTACATCCATCAAGGCGCCACCACCAAGTTCCGGATTAAATAACCTGTGATCGGCGTCCCACGGAGCCCTGAAACCGAAATCGGCTGTAATCATTCGAATAGTCCCTATCCTGCCATTATTTATCCATTCACTAACCTTTTGATATACGGGTACGAAGCGGCTCCACATGGCCTCCATTAAAAACAGATTTTTTTCACGTGCGGCTGCTATCACTTCTTCGGCTTGCCTCCTGTTGATCGTAAAAGGTTTTTCACATAAAACATGCTTACCGGCAGATAAACACAACAGGCTATTATTGTGATGCCTGCTATGCGGGGTTGCGATGTAGATCACATCAATTTCCGGATCGCTTGCAAGCTCATCATAAGCGGCATAACGGCGCGGCACATTAAACCGGTCGCCAAATTCGTCAGCTGAGCTTTTATGCCTCGAACCAACACCTAATAATTTTGCATCGGATACGAACTTTAAATCTTTGGCAAATTTCCTGGCAATCTGCCCCGTTCCCATAATTCCCCAATTGATGGTCCGATTCATGGTAACATTTCCTTTCTGATTAATACTGATTCATATTCATTATGGTAAAATAAAAAACGGTATGTCAATAAGAGACCGGCATACCGTTAAAATGTATAAATGTTTGCAACACCTGCATTCACTAAGATTCTCTTCTTACCGCATCTGCATTCTCAACTTGTTCTATAATGGTGTCGAAGCCTCTCCGGTTCAGATCCCAGTAAAGAAATCCTGCAGCTATCGCACCGCCCAGCAAACATAAAAAG
Source organism: Balneolales bacterium (assembly GCA_035267045.1). Taxonomy (GTDB): domain Bacteria; phylum Bacteroidota; class Rhodothermia; order Balneolales; family DATFMH01; genus DATFMH01. Next base: position 16,147 of record DATFMH010000033.1, on the reverse strand, counting down.
CCATCCATCATTCGGTGGAAGATGATATGTCCGACTCCAAAAAGGACAAGGTATATAAGTGCAACACCTGCCATCCAGTCAAAGAATAGAGAGGTCAATCCACTATCCGCTTTTATATCCGGGTATCTCTTTTTCAACGGTTGCCATCCGGGTCCGCCGGGACGAACTCTTTGATAAAATTTATCTAAGACATCTTGCCTGGTTGGCGGGAAAATATAAGTTGCGGCCACCCATATCACTGTAGTAATGGCAACGATATAAAATAAATTTATTGGAAACGGATCATCCAGGCCGGGCACGTTAACTCCCAGAAGCGATAAAATAACCATAACGACCGGGGCCAGTGTAGCCGTCAGTTCACTCCATGCCGTTACCCGCCACCAATACCAGCGTAATATCAGTACAAGTCCGAGTCCGGCAGAAGCTGTCAGAACCAAACCCCAGGCCTGACTGATAGAGTGTAGTTGAGTGGTCACTATTAGTGATAAAACAGCCAGGACAAATGTTACGATACGGGACAATAGAACGTAGTATCGCTCACTGCCACCCGGCTTAATGAAACGACGCCAGAAATCATTGATGATATAAGAAGTGCCCCAGTTTAATTGTGTAGAAAACGTACTCATAAAAGCAGCTAAAAAAGCCGCTACCAATAACCCTAAAATCCCCGGCGGGAGGGCATCCCGCATTACCATGACAAACCCTTCGCGCGGACTCGCCAGGTGTGGATATAAAACAAGCGAAACAAGTGCTACAATAATCCACGGCCACGGACGGAGACAATAATGTGCTATTGTAAACCATAACGTAGCAAACAGGGAATGTTTTTCATCCTTCGCGCCCATCATTCGCTGCGCGATATAGCCTCCCCCACCCGGTTCTGCTCCCGGATACCAGCTCGACCACCACTGCACCCCAATGTAAGCGGCAAACGCCGCCACACTCAATGCCAGCACCCCTGCTCCTTTTACGGCTGTTCCTATTGTCGGGAAGAAGTTAAATGTTGATGCCGGTAATTTATGCAGCAAGCCTGAAATGCCACCTACCTTAGGTACTTTTAAAGCATAAACAGCCAGTATTATCGATCCGCCCATTGCCACAAAAAACTGAAAAGCATCGGTAACGGCTACTCCCCATAAACCGGATAACAAAGCATAAACGCCGACCATTAGAATGATGATACCGACGATTGCGAGTGAGGCATCCATCGTCATTCCCAGAAAAGTGATCGATTTCATACCGAATAACGTAATTCCCGGAAAAAGAACCTGGATGATCGTCTGCATGGCAAGTGAGACCCAGCCAAGTATGATAATGTTCATCAATAACCCATAATAAAGAGCCTTGATACCGCGAAGCCATGCCGCCTCCGGACCGCTGTATCGTAATTCAATAAATTCCACATCGGTCAAAACGCCACTTCGCCGCCACAAGCGGGCAAAAAAGAAAACTGTCAGCATTCCACCAAACACAAAATTCCACCAAAGCCAATTACCGGCAATTCCGTTTTTGGCCACCATCTCTGTCACAGCCAAAGGAGTATCGGCAGCAAATGTTGTGGCAACCATACTTGTCCCCGCCAGCCACCATGGCATATTTCTTCCCGATAAAAAATATTCCGTAGTATTCTTACCGGCTCTTTTGGAAAAATAAATCGCTATTCCAAAAGAGATAATGAAGTATGAGATAATCAGTAACCAGTCTATGAATGCGAGAGACATGACCTACCCTAATCCTGAATTTATAATTTATGTTAACCGGACTTATTTATTCGATTGATTCACTAAATGTGGTCCCACAGACATCACCAGGTCCTCAATTGGTTTTACCACCATTAACCTCACTTGTGCGAGCGGTTGGTTAGCAGCTTTCAGTGTTTTCATACTATTCATTTCCCAATCCCTGCCGGCTTTCTCAGAAGTCGTTTTATAAGCCAGTGCCTGTAAACCAATCTCTGATATCCCGGAAAGCTTTTTCGACAGAGGGGAAATCTCATCCAATATCGGAGATTTTTTGATCGTTTCCTGCAGGTCGCTGTTATTATTTTTCCAGGTTCTTAACCACTGTTCAATTTGTTTATAAGTATCAGCCGAATTGTTCTTTTCATGCAAATAATTATAGACTAAATAACGGAAATTTCTAACTACTTTTGAATCTGGCCGGGCGGCATCAACTACCCGTGTTAATGGTGAATACTGAGTATACGTGCGTTCATTAGGACGCCTGTAAATTTTCACCGGCTCCACCGTGTTCACAAAACATTTCAAGGCTTTTATATCATTATCACCCGCAAGGCGCCGCAACATCACAGGATAATTGCTCTTGAACCGTAATCCCAATTCCTCCAGCTGATTACTGACAATATCCAATCGGCGATACATGTCATGCACTTCGAAACGCACTTTGGGTGTCATGATGCTATCCGGTACCGAGGTCATATATCCACCCGGTATATTAACATCCGGGGCATGAACCGACCAAAATACTTCAGCGATAGCTGCCATACGGGGCCAAATACGGGAATCGACCGTCCCGGGTTTTACGAATTCCGCCCACATTGTAGCCTCACCTCCTAATATGTTTTTCTTCTGTTCAGGGGTAAGCGGTAATCCAGGAGGCAGCGGGTTGTTCAAATAGAGAACATCGGTCGGCTGAACCAGGTCTATGTAATAGCCATTGGACAGAATGCTTTTGTACCCCTTTTTTGCCGCCTTTACCATGGCGGAGGTCCCTCGCCATGACTGAATCACAATGTTGTGGGGCATGCCCGGTTGTAAAATCTCACCCCAGCCGATCATTTTCTTATGATCCCTTGTCAGCATCTTTAAAAGGTGCCTGTTGAAATAACTCTGTAACTCCTCATTATTTTTAAGATGATGGGCTTTCATGAAAGCCTGAATCTTTTTATTGTTATTCCACTGTTTACCTCTCACTTCATCACCGCCAATATGAAAATAGGCATCAGGAAACAGAGTGGTCATTTCTTTGAGAAATTTTGAGATAAAATCGTATGTGTACTTCTGCGTTGGATTCATAACCGGATAAAAGGCCCCGAAATATCGCTGTATCCTATACGTTCTCTTTGCACTTGCCAGCTTAGGATATCCTACAAACCAGCTTGACGTATGCCCCGGCATATCGAATTCAGGTACCACCCGAATGCCCCGTTGATCGGCATAGTGAATGATATCCTTAATCTGTGCTTGCGAATAATATTTACCATCCGAACCGTCACCTGTCAATTTGGGGAACGTCTTGCTTTGTGCCCGGAAACCCTGATCATCGGATAAGTGCCAGTGAAACACGTTCAGTTTCATAGCAGCCATCCCGTCTATATTTCTTTTCAGAACGGCTACAGTCATAAAATGACGGCTGCAATCCATCATTAATCCCCGCCACTTGAAGCGGGGGGCATCATGAATATTTACAGCGGGTATGTAATAACCCGTACTATCGGATTTTAATAGTTGCAGGAAGGTTTCTAACCCGCGTAATGCCCCAACATCTGTATTGGCCGTTAATGAAATTTTTTGGGGCGTAACCTGCAATTGATATGATTCATCCATTCCGAGGTGCAATTTGACCGGATGATCAATATGGATGACCATTTTTGCCGAGTCAGGACCATAGTCCGGGTTAACATAATCCTGGTCAAAAAACAAACCGGTTCGATTTGACAGTCGCCGTAATATTCGCGATGCATAAGGGAAAATACGGTGACCAGCCTTCCCCATCACAGCTATCGCAAAGGTTGTATCCAACCGAAAAAGGCCGTTCTCCCTTGATACCTGTGTTGGCAATGGCATCAAATTTAATTGCCGCCCAATCGCCGCCGATGAATTTTCTTTTTGAACTGAAACCTGGCACATTCCCGGGATTACCATCGTACATGCCATTAAAACAGTCAGAACCATTGACTGAAGTCTGAATATTTTTTTCATGTATGCCGTATTGACTGGTCGACTCATCTATTTTTTATTTGTTAATCTTTCAGCTGTACCTCGAACTCAGGCTTCACCATTGGCTAAGCATAAACATAGTAATAGAAAAAAAGTGACCGCTCAAGATGGCGGTAATAATTTTTCAATTTTATACAACCCTATCGTCAAAGTGCTACAAATATTCAGCCTGATAATTAACAAGCTAAACGAATCGGGAACTTGCTCCCCGTCATATCATATGTTTTCCCGAAAATTTTAGGCATGTAAGCACATTCTTATTAAATTAAGCCGAGAATAATAAATAAAATTGTTTAAAAGACCGGTTCTATAGAACTCAAATAATATTACATTTAGAATCAGTATAAAAAATTTTAAAAAATTATAGCTAAATCATGAAAATTCACGAATATCAAGCGAAGGAAATACTTAAAGAAAACGGCGTATCCGTGCCTGCCGGAATTCCTGCTTTCAGCGTCGACGAAGCTGTTAAAGCTGCCAACGACCTGAAAAAAGATGGTGCAACATTATTTGTAGTCAAAGCACAAATACATGCCGGTGGCCGTGGAAAAGGTCGTACCAAAAAGAATAACGCCAAGGGAGTTATCCTCTGTAAGACAGTTGATGAAGTCAAAGCTGCTGCCGAATCGATGTTAGATGATATCCTGGTAACGGTTCAAACCGGTGAGGCCGGGCAAAAAGTGCAGCGCCTCTATATAACCGACGGGGTGGATATTGAAAAAGAATTTTATCTCGGTATCACGCTCGACCGTTCGCGCGGAAGCAATGTTATTATGGTATCCACTGAAGGCGGGGTCGAAATAGAAAAAGTTGCCGCCGAAACACCGGAAAAAATTATTAAAGAATGGATTGAACCCGGCATGCCGCTCATGCCCAATCAGGCACGACATCTCGCTTTCGCCCTCGGTTTGAGTGGTGATCCATTCAAACAGGCCGCAAAATTCATTAATGCCCTGTATAAAGCTTATGAGAAAGCCGATGCTTCTATTGTTGAGATCAACCCCCTGGTACTGACAAAAGATGGTAACATCATGGCTCTTGACGCCAAAATAAATTTCGATGACAATGCCATTTTCCGTCATAAGGATTACAAAGAGCTTCGGGATGAGTCAGAAGAAAATCCATTTGAACTCGAAGCTTCCAAATACAATCTGAATTATATCAAACTGGATGGTAATGTTGGCTGTATGGTTAACGGAGCCGGTTTGGCAATGGCTACGATGGATATTATTAAGCTGGCCGGCGGGGAACCCGCCAACTTCCTTGACGTAGGCGGAAGCGCTAATGTGGAAACCGTAAAAAACGGGTTTAAAATCATCCTGAAAGACCCCAATGTTAAAGCCATATTGATCAACATTTTTGGCGGGATCGTACGTTGTGATCGTGTGGCTAACGGTATCGTCGAAGCAGTGAAAGATCCGGAGATACAGGAAAAATTAACCAATGTACCTATTATTGTTCGTCTTCAGGGAACCAATGCTGAAGAGGCAAAAGAAATCATTGACAATAGTGATTTGAATGTTACTTCTGCTGTACTGCTCAAAGAAGCTGCCGAGGAAGTGACCAAAGCCATTTCATAAGCAAAAGCGATACTTTTTCTCCGATTAAAAAATCCAGGAGCAGCTATCCGTTGAGATAGTTGCTCTTTTTTTGAGAAAAAGCTTTCAGCGATCAGCACCCTGCTGCCCGCATCCACATCTCACTTTTTAAATTTTCTCTTTCACTATCTCTTCCTGTACAGCCTTTTTCCTTCTACCGGTAGACCCCAGATAAATAGCCGTAATCGTCAGAATTGCCCCCGATATAATAATGGCAGATGCTGATCTTCCGAAAAACAGGATGTCCCACGTAAATGCCAGAGCAGGTTGGAGAAGTAACAATAATCCCGCTATAGAGGCATCCATCTTCGGTAAACCGGAACTTATCAAAATCCAGCCCAAAACCTGACTGACGATACCAAGCCCAAGTAATGCGCTCCATGTCTGAAGATCGGGTATGACAAATGACTCCTGTCCCCTTAAAAATATTTCCAGGCCTAAAAAGGCAGCGGAAATCAAACTGATGATCGCCAGGTTCGAGTAGATAGATAATCGTGTGGTTATTCTCTGAGAATATCTGAGTATCAACAAATAAGCAGTATAACTGATGGCTGTAAACAATCCCAGGAACACACCGATATGATAATTTGATCCGGCTTCCGACCAGTTGAAACCAATGATCATAAACAAACCTGCAACTGCCATCGGAATAGCGAGCAGAAGCTTCCATGTTGGTTTTTCTCCCAGAAAAAATATGGCAAAACCGGCTACAAAAAATACCTGGAAGTTACCGAGAATCGTAGCAAGTCCGGGGCCGACATAAATAATACTCCGGTGCCAGAAGAATAAATCTAATGTAAAGGTAATACCTGCGATTAGAACCAATTTGAATGCTTTTTTACCAACCCAAAAAGAATCGCCTCTCATCAGGGATATCACAGCCAGGATGATACCACCGAAAAAAACGCGATAGAATGCCGATACGGATGGTCCGACATGAGCCAGTTTCACGAATACAGCTGAAAAACTTATTAAAATAGCACCCAGAGTAACCATGACATACGCTGCCTTACGGTTACGGCCGGCGGATGAAAACATATATTTAGTAATTAATTAATTAATGAGAATAAATGGAGTGAAGATAGATACTTTTAAGAGTATGCTTGTCCCGTCCTGACATAAGTTGGCCTCCAAAACGGTCAACCCTATCCAGGATTACTCGACTCCATGCTCCATGTTCCATGCATAAAAGAAATTAACCGGGATACATTATCACACCAACAAACAGAATAGAATTGATATCATCAAACACTGGCTTTGAGGTTCTCCATCACTTTATGATAATATTGCTCATAAAGCGTTACGATTTTACTCAACTCGAATTTCTCCGCTCTTTTCCGGGCATTGGCCGACATCTCCGCCTTCATTTTTGCATCGTTCAACAAACGTACCGCGTAATCCGCCATCGAATCGACGTCCCCGAGTTCACATAGAAATCCGGTTTCGCCATGAATATTCAACTCGGGTAATCCCCCTATATTTGAACTGATAACCGGAACGCTGCAACTCATCGCCTCAAGTGAAGCCAAACCGAATGTTTCCGATCCCGATGGCATCACAAACAGGTCAGCTATGGAAAGTATTTCTTCGATCTTCTCCTGTTTCCCAAGAAAACGAACATCATTGCAAACATGAAGTTCCCGGCATTTGGCCTCCGCATTCTGCCGGTCGGGTCCGTCACCAACAAGTATTAATTTTGCCTTGACTCCGCTTTGAAGCACCTTGGAGAACATAGTGATGACATCCGTAACTCTTTTCACTTTGCGGAAGTTGGAAACGTGGGCGATGATAAATTCATCATTCGGACAAATAGCTTTCCGGAAATGTTCCTTATCCTCTTTCTTGAACCGGTCAATATCAACAAAATTTGGTATGACCTCAATCTCGTTTTTAATATTGAAACGCTGATAGGTTTCATTTTTTAAATATTCAGAAACGGCCGTAACGCCATCACTTTGATTAATGGAGAAGTTCACTACCGGCAAATACCCCGGATCACTGCCTACAATAGTAATATCCGTCCCATGCAGCGTCGTTATGATGGGTACGTGATTGGCTTTTTCGCCTAATATTTGTTTAGCCAGATAGGCACTTGTCGCATGCGGAATGGCATAATGAACATGAAATAGATCAATATTTTCATACTCGATCAAATTCACCATATTACTGGCAAGAGCCAGGTCGTATGGGGGGAACTCAAAAAGCGGGTAAGCATTAAAATTTACTTCGTGGTAACTGATATTGCTTTGAAAAGTATTCAGCCTCTGAGGACGGGAATAGCTTAAAAAATGTACATTATGTCCGCGTTGTGCTAATCCTTTTCCCAATTCGGTTGCAACTACACCACTTCCTCCATAGGTTGGATAACAAACTATACCAATATTCATAATATGATTACTCTATAATGTAATACTTTCTTATTGCTGTAATGATTATTTATAGGTGAAACGGATCCCAAATTACGCTATTGCAATATAATTCAATAATATTAAACTCACTATCGTTTACAAACACGGGGCACTGGCTAAAAACATTGTTTTTACCGTATATTGTAATTTCGGATCATTAAAAAATAACATAACACAAGTTTTATGTCTGGACATTCCAAGTGGTCAACTATTAAAAGGAAGAAAGCGGGTATCGATGCCGCCCGTGGAAAGAAATTTACCAAATTAATTCGCGAAATCACTGTCTCCGCACGTGAAGGTGGTGGTGACCCTGATGCCAATCCTCGTCTCAGTCTCGCAATTGAAAATGCGAAGGCTGAAAACATGCCTAAAGACAATATTGAAAGGGCTTTAAAAAAAGGTACCGGTGATCTCGATAGCGGATCAAGCTTCGAGGAAGTAACCTATGAAGGATATGGACCCGGCGGCATTGCCTATTTTATTGAATGCACAACCGACAACCTTAATCGCACGGTCGGGGATATCCGTCATATTCTGACCAAATACGGGGGAAACCTCGGAACAAACGGTTCCGTTTCTTATCTGTTTGAACAAAAAGGAGTCATCAGTATTCCGGAAGAGAACGTCGATGAAGACGATGTGATGCTGACAGCTATAGATGCCGGGGCGGAAGATGTCAATACGGAGGAAGACATGATTGTAGTCACAACCAGCCGTGAAGATCTCTACACAGTCCGCAAAGAGCTGGAAAAAGCCGGATACAAAATTAAAGCGGCTGAATTGCAACGTATTCCAATGACAAATGTAAAAGTTGCACCGGATACAGCTCTCAGTAACTTCAAATTAATGGACAATCTCGAAGACAATGACGATGTATCAAATGTATTTAACAATATGGAAATGGACGAAGAGACTGTAGCAGTAGCAGAAAAGCTATAATATTTTGATAAGCTTCTAAGTTAACATGCAGCAATTTTATGGTTCATATACCGTTGACAAAAATATACAATAGTATATCACTCTTAACTTATTAACAGTCGGCGTGAAATATCTTATTCTCATATTATTTCTTTTTATTAGTCCATCCGGCAAAGATAAAGCCAGGGATGGTAATAAAGCCTATAAAAATGGCGATTACGCCAAAGCGGAAGAGATATATAGAGCAGCTCTGAAGCAAGATCCCAATAATGCCAAAATATTATTTAATCTTGGCAATACGCTGGCTAAAGAGAAGAAATACGGAGAAGCGTTATCTACATTCGACCAGTATAAAGATCTTGTTAAAGATTCCGGGCAGATGTCCCATGCCAGTTATAACATGGGCAATATCTATGCTGATCAGAAAAAGTGGGGTAAGGCAATGAGCATGTATAAAAATGCTCTTCAAATGGATCCTTCTGATACACAGGCCAAATATAATTACGAACTTGCCTACCGAAAACAGAAACAACAACAGAAGAAGAATAAAAACCGGAATAAAAATAACAAGAATAACAAGAACAATAAGAACGGCAAGAATAAACAGAATCAGAAAAATAGCCAGAACAAGCAAAATCAGAACAAAAATAACAAGGGGAACAATAAGCAGAACGGTCAGAATCAAAATCAGGGTCAGAAACCTAAACAACAGCCCCAATCTAATCCTGATAAAATGAGCAAAGCGGATGCTGACCAAATATTGAAGGCGCTTCAGAATCAGGAGAAAAAGTTGCTTGAGAACTTCAAAAAGAAAAAAACCAAATCTACTAAAAAGAATGCGAAAGACTGGTAAAGGGGTTTTACATTTTCTTAGTGCTTATGGTGTCTTTCTTATGCTATTCCTGGCAGGACATTCAGTACTCGCTCAATCTGTGCAGGTTAATGGCACGATTTCAGAGACAGAAATTTTTACCGGTGAACGGGTCGTTTTAAAAATCAATGTTAGCGGAAAAAACTTCACTAATGTTTCGAATCCTGAATTACCCCAACTACAGGGTTTGCAATATTTAAGTAAAACACCTTCCACATCCACCAATTATTCCTATGTTAACGGCGTCTCAAGCAGAAGCTATGCCTATCAATATTATCTGCAGGCTGAAAAACCCGGTAAGTTCATTATCCCGCCCGTCAGTGTTAAAGTGGACGGCAAAGCTTACAAAACCGAACCCATACATATAACAATCCGGGACCGGAATAAAGCTGCCAATAATCACAGTAGTAAGGGGAAAAAACCGGATATCTTTTTGAAGATGGAAGTTTCCAATCATCATCCTTATATCGGTCAGCAAATCACAGCTAATGTAGTACTTTATTTCAAAAGCAGTCTGGATGTAACATCCTATCAACCTAACCCGGGATGGAAAGCCGAAGGGTTCTGGAAAGAAGAATTCGACCAGACTCAACAACCGCAAGCCGTTTCAACCATTATTAATGGTGTTCGTTATCGCAAAGCCGTTTTAATGAAATATGCTTTGTTCCCGAGCAAGAATCATAAATTAACTATCAGTCCTTTTGAAGTATCCTGCTCTGTTCGTTATAACAACAATAATCAGGATCCTTTCAGCAGTTTTTTTAGTGGTTTTGGTGGATTTGGCAGCAGTCAGCGAAATGTTGATTTGAAGACCGATCCCGTCTCTATTAATGTCAGGGATCTTCCACCAGCACCTTCGGGTGTAAAAGATATTGGTGCCGTAGGAAAATTTACAATTTCACGAACAGCCAGTGACAGGCAGGTTAAACTTGGTGAATCGATTGAAGTTACCACGAAAATCAAAGGGGTGGGCAATATCGCATTGCTCTCACAGCCAAAATATAATTTCCCTGATGCTTTTGAAACCTATCAGCCACAACAAAAATCAGATATTAACCGAAAAGGAAATTTAATTCAGGGAACCAAGACATTTACGGATGTACTTGTTGCCCGTAAGATTGGAACATATACCATACCAGCTGCTAAAATTGCATATTTTAATAATGATCGCCGACATTTTTCCATCAAAACGCTTCCGACTATCACAATTCATGTAATTAATAGCCCCGGTAATGTTGGTACTTCTGTCTCACAAAATAATGCGTTATCCATACAACCTGTAACCGGTTTGGCATCATGGGCTTCACTTACATACAACTCGATTTTCACAGTTTGGTGGTTCTGGGTAGGTATAATTTTACCATTTTTATTCATTGGTGTGGGGTTCTGGCAGAAACAATACCGCGACCGGATGCAAAATGATTCCCGTTTTGCCCGTTCCCATACCGCATTGGATAATGCGAAAAAGCGGCTGGAAGAAGCCTCGGAAATTGCTACTTCGGGTGATATAAAAACAGCTTATTCACAGTTACACATGGCATTGTCCGGTTACATTGGTGACAAGCTTAATCTGCCTAAAGCAGGGCTTTCAGATGAAGAATATATCAGCCATTTACAAAAGCAAAATATCAATCCACAATTAGTATCACAGATTAAACGTATCCTGGATAAATGTTCGACGATACGTTTTGCCCCGCTGACTTCACAGGAAGATCTTAACCGTGATATCCGGATGAGTCAAAACATCCTTAATGATCTGCGCAAGACACTATGATTGGACATAAAAATATAAATATCTTTGCTCTTCTGGTAAGTTTGTTGTTGTTGACAATAAGCTCCGCCATTACGCAATCGGTGAATGCTCAATCCAGTCAATTGCCTGATTCTCTTAAAGGATTGACCCCCCAGGCTATTTTTGATAAGGCGAACCTCCAGAATGAGAAGAAACATTATAAATCGGCACTCGGCCTTTATCACGCCATCGAACACACCAACACCGGTTCCGGGGCATTATTTCTGAATATGGGACTTACCTATCTCAATACGGATTCACTGGGTAAAGCCAAATACTATTTTCTCAGAGCCTCGAAATATCCGGAGACACGGAAACAGGCACAGCAGGGATTGAACTATCTATCCAACCATTTAAGTCACAAATCAGCCGAATTACCTGAATTACCCTGGGACCGTGCACTCAATTGGCTTCAAAATGACATTGGAGCCCACACCCTGCTCATCATCAGCCTTTTAATATTAAATGCGGGCATCCTGCTAATCGTTGGTGTTTGGTTCATTGAGAAGTATAAAAAAACATTGCGCTATTCCGGGATAATCCTCACATTACTCGGCATACTGTTCCTTCTTACAACCGGATTTGTAGATTACCATACCCGACGGTACAGTAAGGGAGTGATGATAATGAAGGAAGCCAATGTCAATGAGAAACCAAATAAAAACGCGGGGGTAGTCAGTATTGCTTATGAGGGGTATACGTTCACCGTTGATAAGGAGAAAAGTGCCCGTCGCGACAATTGGTATTATATTCGTATGAGCAACGGTTTGTACGGTTGGATACCCAAAAAAGATATAAAAGTATTATAAACTGAAATTTCAAGAGTACATTATTATGCCAGATACACTTAAATATATTGATGATAATAAAAATCGCTTCGAAGAAGAGTTGTTTAACTGGCTGCGCATTCCAAGTATAAGTACGGATTCGCAGCGTAAAGACGATATTAAGAAAGCTGCAAACTACCTTTCCGATCAACTACAAAATGTCGGGATTGATGAAGTAAAAATATTTGAAACACCCGGTAATCCTATTGTCTATGCGGAACATTCCGGGGTGGGTTCTGATAAACCAACCGTACTTATTTACGGTCATTATGATGTTCAACCACCTGATCCGATTGATTTATGGGATAATCCCCCCTTCGAACCCACTGTAGTAGACGGGAAGCTTTACGCACGCGGATCGGCGGATGACAAAGGACAGGCTTATATCCACGTTAAAAGCGTTGAATCCGTTTTGAAAACTCATGGTGAACTACCGGTAAATGTGAAATTTATTTTTGAAGGAGAGGAAGAGATCGGATCACCAAGCCTTGTTCCTTTCCTCGAAGAACATAAAGAACTGTTGAGCTGCGACATGGTACTCATTTCTGATACTTCCATGTTCGCCGAAGATACACCGTCAATCACTTATGGTCTGCGCGGACTTACCTATATGGAAATCGAGGTCTTCGGTCCTAACCGTGATCTTCATTCCGGGGTTTACGGCGGTGCAGTTGCCAACCCGGCGAATGTTCTTTGTGAAATGATTACCAAACTGAAAGATGAAAACGGTGTGGTTCAAATACCCGGTTTTTATGATAAGGTGATCGACCTGTCCGATGAAGAACATGAAGAGTACAAAAAATTACCCTTCCACGAAGACGCATACAAAAAAGAATTGGGTATAAAGAAAACTTTCGGTGAAAAAGGTTACACTACACTTGAAAGAGCATCCGGCCGGCCATCACTTGACGTAAATGGACTATGGGGTGGTTATCAGGGTGAAGGTGCGAAGACGGTATTGCCATCAAAGGCCGGTGCCAAGGTAAGCATGCGTCTGGTTCCGGATCAGGATCCAAAAGAAATAGCCCGTTTATTTGAATCGTATGTCAAAGAGATTACTCCTGATTATGTGACAGTAAAAATCACGGAACATCATGGAGGATCCCCTGCTATAACGGATATGGAATTTTACGGTATGCAGGCTGCCGCCCAGGCCTTCAAAGAAGTTTATGGTAAAGAACCCTTGTTCGCCCGTGAAGGCGGCTCCATACCTATCGTAGCCGACTTCAAAAAGATTCTCGGGGTCAACTCGATTCTTATGGGTTTTGGATTGGATAGTGATGCCATTCACTCACCCAACGAACATTTCCATCTCAAAGATTTTCACCGGGGGATAAAAACCTCCGCCCGCTTCTTTGAAGTGCTGGAAGATTATAAGTAATACCTAATTAGATCTAAAAAGAGCCGCCTGGGTTTATTTCCGAAGCGGCTCTTTTTTTAAATGTTGTTTATGACTTTACTCACATTATTTAAGGTACGTATTAAGTACTCTTAATTAAAATTAAGGCTGTTGACTGGCTAGTACAGCATTAAAATTAGATTGATCAAGCTTATACCAGGAATTTGTAGCTGCATCAACAATTATCGGTACCAGTCCACCCAGAACATCGAGCACAATCCAACCTGCTCCGACATGATTCGTTAAATTATATGTTTTTGTGGTGTAACCGTTTTTTTTGAATTCAATTTGATAAGTATCACTGGATTTTAATTTCAGTTTTACCGGTGTGGTTCCCATCAAATTACCATTTACATATACCTTTGCACCGGCGGGTTCTGAAGATAAATTAACATTGTCTGACGTACCTTTGAATAATGTAGCACAACCATTAAATGTTAATGCGATACCGGCTATCAGACAAAGATAAACTGAAATTTTTCTAATTTTCCCAAGCATAAATCTCCAATTATTCGTTACTATTTAACGTTATTAAAATCATGAGATACTCATAAGTGATTTGTTACAAAAGAATTACGAAACTTTACCGTTAAACTTTATTGAAAGATTTATAACTATATACCTTGGTATTCGGAACCGGCTGCTATGTATTCTTAATAAAAAAAGCCGCCCCATTTTTTTAAAACGGACCGGCCCTTTTTGATCTCATCTTTTATTTGAAGAGAGCACTATGAGGTTTTTATGGTTAATTTTCTGCTTCTCTTATTCGTAATGATTTATTCATTTAAACCTCACCAAGGGACCCTTGGTTGTTGGTTATAGTTTTGAATAATGATCATCACACTATATAATTAGACCCGTTTTTTAACCATTCCTTACAATAATTCTTTTCTCATAGAAGGCTTTGCAAAACCAGGATTTTTGAACAAGAGCAAGGCCAAAAGAATTTTAAAACCGTAAACTCTTATCATGGAACTTTATAAAGCTGTAATCAGGTTTTACAACAAGAATGGATAGATATTTAAAACCTGATTTGCCATTGGGCATGTTGGTTAAAGGAATACGAACGATAAGTAGTAGAAATATTTTATATATAAATCTATAACCCTTTTTTTTATTAATAACAGTAACATATTACTAATTATTCAATAACTTATTTTTAATTCCAGGGTTTATTACTCAACTACTTAATTAAAAGCTAAACAGTCATGAGTGATATTAAGAATCAAGGACAAGGGACACTATTTCAGAATCCGGCACTTGAAGCATTAACCAAAACCTCGCCTTCCATAACCTTAAGTGTATATATACCAATTATTGGTCTCTTACTATATGTCGGTTACCAGGAGGAGGTAGTTATGCATTTATCATCCGCAATCCTGATATTTCTTGGTGCTGTTTTATTCTGGACACTGTTTGAATACCTTATGCATCGTTATGTTTTTCATTTCATAACAGAATCCGAATTAGTTCAAAAACTTCATTACACAATACATGGTGTTCATCATGAATATCCAAGAGACAAAGAGCGTCTTTTTATGCCACCGGTGCCGGCGTTGATCATAATTTCGGTACTTTTTACGGTCATTTATATGGTGATGCAACAGTATGTATACATTTTCCTGCCCGGTTTTTTAACAGGTTATCTGTTATATGCGTTTATTCATTACGCCACACACTCAAGACATTATCCGAAGTTTCTTAAACCGATTGTCCGGCACCACAGCCTGCATCATTATAAGTATCCCGACAAAGCGTTTGGAGTATCATCTCCCCTTTGGGATTACATATTCAGATCAATGCCGCCTGAATAACTGTATCATAAGTAACAATTATCTCTTAATAAATTTTTCAGGATATTGCCGGCCATTCATTTGGCACAACAAAACCACGGCTGATTTCTGTCCATGTTGATTCCTTTAGCCGTTCGAGCTGGATAAGTAATAGAGGATGGATATTTTGAGAAAAATGTCTGTTTATTTCTACCGGTACATTTTCTGTGCCAGTACTTTTCTTATGTGATACATAACATTCCCTGGATAACCAACGCCTTTTGGGTAATATAATCCATCGGTAAATGCCGGATAACTTCTTGATATATAATTCCAGTTCGTCATTGAAACACCACCAACCTTCCGGGTGTGCGGGATTGATAACCGGGTTACTCTCAATGAATGATGTGGAATCTTCTTCATTTATATGCCGGAATAAATATCCTTTTATCAATAGTTCGGGGATCACCGAACCGATACCTAACTCATGTAAATATTCTCTACCGGCCTCTTGCAAACCCAGCCGACACTGTTTATGTAACAGCTTATGATATTTTTTATCCAATCTGTCTGACGGGTTAGGGCCGATCCAATCAGATAATC
>DATFMH010000032.1:0-31845 GCA_035267045.1 Balneolales bacterium | reverse complement strand
TTATATTTTTCATAGTCAGTGATATTTTAGGTTGAGTTGTAACTCCTAAAATAAGAAAGCCCCGACTTCGGGGCTTTCACTGGCTACTTTTTTTTAACGTTTTGGACAGATGTGATTTGAACTATAAATTCACAATCGAATTTAGTTTTTCTCATGGAGTGCAACGTTATGAGGGATAAACTAATAACTCGTTCCCTTATCTAAAATATTAGGTATGTATATGTATGCTAAATGTCAATAAAATACGAATATTGATCAGTTTATTATGTAATAACGGTTTGAAATTAGTTGTTCCGATGAAGTGAGATCTAAAAAACAATAATGAAAAATGTTACATGAGCGAATAAAAAGTGGTTAGATACGGGGTAAATCGTATTAATACTTCAAGTGCACTCATGTATCAGTAGGCCCTTTTGGGCATCTAAAAAGTGCTGTAGATAGTTGCAAACCGGCGACATCCGCATCTCTGTTACTGTTTACTGCTCCCTGATCACTGATCTACCCCTGCATATGACCTTTGGCCCGCAAACTGGTAAATTCATAACCCGCTACAATAACATGATCTTCAACAGAGATACCAAGCATCTTACCACTGTTAACGAGCCTTTTTGTAAGCTGAATATCCGCTCGTGACGGTTTAGTATTTCCAGATGGATGGTTATGCAAGACGATCACACTGTGCGCGTCGTTCATGATGGCTTGTTTCATGACTTCAGCCGGATCAACAATAGTGGCTGTAACCCCTCCGATGCTAATTTTTTTATAACCGGTAAGTACCTTGGCGGCATTCAGGAAGGCAACGATAAAATTCTCTTTCCGCAGATCACGGAGTTTGGGACCGAAGTAATCATTTACATCTTCGGGACATTTAAGGATGACTTTTTCTTCCTGATCCGCTACCTGTAACCGGCGGGACAACTCAAATACGGCTTCCAGGGTAATAGCTTTGACTTTGGCGATACCCGGGATCACTTTCAATTCCTGCCAGCTTTTACGGCTAAGTTTATTTAAACCTCCAAAATGATCGATGAGTAGTCGTGATGTGTCTATCACATTGAGTTTATTACTTCCGGTTCGTAACAGGATGGCCAGTAATTCGGCATTCGATAAACTCTCACTTCCGTATCGCTGTAATCGCTCTCTTGGCTGCTCGTCCGCCGAAAGATCTTTTACTCTTCGCCTCTTGTTGTAATAATCCTGATCGAATGTATGTTCAGATTCCATAAAACCAATGTTATGTTAATTGGAGCGTATTGTATATAAATAGAACAAGAAGCGATCGAATCCTTACGAATTATTTTAAAAAAAGTGTTACTCGGTACCTCCCATCAATGGTTCATTGAAAGCACGGATACTGGCATTGGGCAACCCGCTCGGGTATAATTTTTTAACATTTTCGATGGTTCGTATTACAATTTCCAGGTGTTTCTCTTTTGAATTTTGATAAAAAGCCTGTGCAGGCCCACTCAATTTTGGTTTGCCGTGCAATGGCTTATCACTCACGCACAAGAGGGTGGCATGCGGTATACGATAACGAAAACCATTGGTAGCTACAGTCGATGACTCCATGTCAATAGCGATGCTCCTGCTGATATGTATCTCATCCACCGTACGCTTTTTGGCAAATTCCCAGTTTCTGTTGGATGTTGAATAAACCGTTCCCAGGCGATAATTAAGATCAAAATCCTCGAGTACCTGTTGTAATTGAATGTTTAACAAGAAGTTGGGCGTTATTGGGACGTTTTTAGGCATGGCATAATCAAGTACATTATCGGCCCTCATGTAACCTGATGCAAGTACGAAATCTCCTATTTCCTGGTGATTTCGTAGTCCGCCGCAATGGCCAACCATGATCATGGCATCTGGCCGCATCACACCTACATGGTCGGTGACCGTTTTGGCGTTTGCCGGTCCTACACCAATATTAACAAGAGTGATTCCGGAATTTTCGTCCAATTTATGATGATAAGCAGGCATCTGAACGCCACGACGGACCGGTTTTATACAATCGGGATATTTTTTCTTGAACTCCTCAACATGCATCTCATAATTGGTAAAAAGGATATAACGTTGAAAATCTTCCGCCTTTGTTCCTGTATAGTGTTCAAGGCGGTCAAGTGAAAGGTCGATGCGTTCTGCCCTGAAAAGAAATAGTTTTTTCTGTGTAAAATCCCATTCATCTTCATCAAGACTTTCCAGTAATGATGGGTCGTTCAATGACTTACGGGGCCTTGATGACAGGACCTTTATTTCCGCCCCCTTTTGTATCATTTTCTTAATTTCCCTGGACAGATACCATCGATAAGCCCGTGGCCGGGCGAATTCTCCGGTAATTACGGGATTATGTTTCGACCAGGTACGTTTAACAATTAACTTGGGATAATCTCCTGAGTCATAGATATCTTCCATTAAATTACAAGATTCTTCAATGGCTTCATCTATTTTACTGTTACTGTCGACCTTATTTCTGTGGAATTCAAAACTTTTATTCATATATCTCTCTGTCAATAAATAATAAATGAGTAAACATGAAGGTAAAAACCAAATTTAATAAAATTAAGAAATGGATTATAGAATCGGAAAATACGGAATACTCTACTTCCATATTTACTTTATTTAAACGGAACAGTAAGTCGGCTATTCAAGACAGGAGTGGAAGTTTTTATATTGTTGATGCTCCCGATTGGATAAATGTTATTGCCCTGACACCAAATAATGAAGTAGTGCTCGTAAAACAATATCGTCATGGTATACATGAGTTAACATGGGAGATACCCGGCGGTGCCGTAGATGTAGGAGATTCAGATCCGTTATTAGCTGCTAAACGGGAACTGGAGGAAGAAACAGGATTTACTTCCGTCGATTGGGCGAAATTGGGCAAAGTCAGTGCTAATCCGGCCATATTCACCAATTACTGCCATTTTTATATAGCCCGTAATTGTAAAATCACAGCCCGACAAAATTTGGATGCTTTTGAAGAGATAGAAGTAAAAACAGAATCCATCCGTAAATTTTTACAAGAAGTGAATAATGGGGAGGTTCACCATTCACTTGTCGTTGCGGCTGTAGCACAATTCGCATTGAAATATCCGGAAGTTTTAACAGGTTGAGATATGAAAAGACCTGGCAGGTTTCGAAAACCTGCCAGGTCTAAAAAAAGTCACATCAAATCAGGCTTCTATTTTTTCTTCAACTTTGTGATCATTCCATGCGGACATACCACCCAGAACGTTTACGACATTATCAAATCCATTTTTTTTCAACAGGCTGGCGGCTAAGCTGGCACGATAACCACCACCACACATGATGGCGTAGGTTGTCTTTGCGTCGAGTTTATCGATATTCTGTTCAATATAACCGGCTTCTATATGGATGGCGCCTTGTATGTGGTCGTCTTCGAATTCTGTTGGGGTTCTGACGTCTAATATTTTAACTTCATCATTATTCAATGCTTTGTCGAGTTGATACGCATCTATGGTACCTATTCGCTCAATCGGATAGCCTGATGTTTGCCAGCTATCAAAGCCGTTGCTGAGGTACCCTTCAATATTGTCTATCCCGACAAGACGCAATTGACGGACGGCATCTCTTAATTCATATTCATTATCATGAACGATAAAAATGGGATCATCGAAATTCAGGGCCCAACCGCCCCACGTGGCAACACTATTGGAATACCAAATAGAAATACTGCCGGGAATATGTCCGCCGGAAAAAGAAGTGGGTTTTCTGAGATCGAGAATCTGAAAATCATTTCTCAGCGAATTATCATCTTTATCCCACACCTGATGTTTGAATTTGGATAGATTATATGACGGCAGTCTTGTCAGGTCCGTATTTAGTAAAATAGCAGGCCCTTCACGATTTAATTTCTTCATCATTGGGAAATAGGCCGGGGCAGCAGGCTGATCCTTCAAGATGTATTCAATGAACTTATCCTTGTTACCATTAAACCGGAACGCTTCATTAAGCAATCTTTCTGTTCCTAAAGTAGTAGTGGGAACATCACCTATCGCTTTACCGCAAGCTGAGCCACTACCGTGTCCGGGGAGGACTAACAGGTGATCGGGGAGTTTGGTTACGGGACCTTCATAGATCGTATCATATAATGCACTGGCAAGTGGCTTCACAGAAGTGCCACCCAGGAGATCGGGACGGCCGATCGAGCCTACAAAAAGAAAATCACCGGTAAACATCATCACAGGTTTAGAGGATCTGTTATGATCAGTAAGCAGATAGCTCATATGTTCCGGAGTATGCCCGGGAGTATGAATCGCTTTTAATTCGATTTGTCCGATATGGAATACATCATCATTGGAGATGGTTGAAATAGACTCATAACCATATGAAGTCATTTCACCTTTTAATCCTTCACCCGAAGCCATGACTTTAGCACCGGTCGCATTGGCCAATTGACGGGCACCGCTGATAAAATCGGCATGAATATGGGTCTCAAAAATATACTTGAGGGTCACATTTTTAGCCTCAAGACGATCCAAAATAGGTTCTATGTCACGGGTTGGATCTATAATAGCAGCTTCATCACCGCATCCCATGAAATAAGTATAAATACTAAGTCCATCTGTTTTAAATGTTTCTAAAAACATATTCCGATACCTGGTTAAAAATGTTCATTTGCAACTGTAGTACATGCTTCTAACCAAATAAGTCCCGACAATTAACGGACTTTTATCCGGCTGCATGTATATATTTTAACGGCTAAGCTGATCCATCCTGGTCAAGAAAGATACAAGCTGCATTATATTGAAATCTAACAATTATGCATTTAAAATATTAAAATAACAATAATTGTACTTTATATATTACTAATTGACTATGTATTTTATTATATAAACAATTTCAAGAATCATAAATCGTTCCATAATTGATATAAGGAAGGCAGGGTAATAAATGGAACATGTTTATTCTGGTTTCTGCAGGTCGATTCTTTTCTGTAAGATAACGAAATATCTGTTACATTTATTAAAGATTGTTGAAGGATGTTTATAGCACAAGAATTTTACCTCGTATCCCGGATATAGGAATTTAGGGAAATGTTCTGTTACTAATCCCTGTAACCGGTTAGAAGCGGTTATTTTCAAACTGAGAATTTATTCAATAAGGAGAATATCCTATGGCTAAAATGACGGAAGACACTCTTGATCATGTTGCTTATCGTTTTAAATTGATGGGTGAGCCTATGCGGCTCAAGATAATCTATCTGCTTAAAGACGGAGAACAATGTGTGCAGGATTTAGTTGAGAAGACTGGAGCAGGGCAGGCTAATATATCCAAACATTTATCATTGTTAGCCTCGAATGGTATTGTTAGTCGTCGCAAAGAGGGATTACATGTTTATTATTACATAGAAGACAGAAGCATCTTCGATTTGTGTGATACCGTTTGCGGCAGTCTTGAAAATTCTGTTAAGAATCTGCATAAAGTGTTTAAGAACACCTGATTTGTTTGTTACCAGCAGGTTATGTTTTTGGAAACTTTTAGGGATTTTGCAGGGTTAAATGGATGAATACACAAATTCATAATCTGTAAAAGGGAGAAAATATGGTTGAAACGGGCGATAAGATTGATACCAATTTTAAGCTGAAAGTGTTAAGTAATGGTAATGAGAACCAGGTGACGTTCAATGATTTGTTGACCCGGCCCACTGTGGTATCTGTGTATATGAAAAATAACACGAGTGGTTGTGATCGTCAGAATAAAAGCCTGGTTGAATACGCCGATAAAATTGATGACCTTGGATATAATTTAGTAGCTTTGAGTAAAGATACATGTGGCTCACATAAAAAATATGCTGATAAGCTCGGTATTAATTATGTTTTGGCATCTGACCCGGATTATCTATTTTCTAAGGCGACTGATTCCATTGTCGAGAAAAAAATGTACGGAAGAACCTATGAAGGTCCCTCTCGATCCGCTTATGTCATAGATACGGATGGTAAAGTTCTTGGGATTATTAAGAAAGTGGATACCAGGCAACATGGTGAGGAACTTATAAAATTATTGGAATCATTGTAATTAGCAGCCGGTAACGATTACCGGCATCAGTTTATAATATTATTGGAAAAATTTGAATGAAATCATTAGTAATTGTTGAGTCGCCGACTAAAGCTAAAACCATCAGACGATTTTTAACCGATCAGTATATTGTCGAATCGTCTATGGGGCATGTACGGGATTTGCCGGCTTCAGCAAAAGAAATTCCTGCCAAATACAAGAAAGAAAAATGGGCTAATCTTGGAATTAATGTAGATAACGAATTTGAGCCACTGTATGTGATATCCTCTCAGAAGAAAAAAGTTGTCAGTCAATTAAAGAAGAAACTGAAAGAAGTGGATGAATTAATCCTGGCAACGGATGAAGACCGCGAAGGTGAGGGAATTTCATGGCATTTGACAGAGGTGTTGAAACCTAAAGTCCCTGTTAAACGAATGGTTTTTCATGAAATAACAGAGAGTGCGATTCGTGAAGCGATACAGAATTTCAGAGATCTTGATATGAATCTGGTATATGCTCAGGAAGCGCGCCGGATTTTAGACCGCCTGGTAGGCTATACCTTATCTCCACTACTCTGGAAAAAAATTGCTCCGGGACTTTCAGCGGGTAGAGTTCAATCTGTAGCAGTTAAATTACTCGTCGCACGTGAATTGGAACGTATTCGCTTTAAAAGCGGTAGTTATTGGGATCTTGAAGCCTTATTAAATCCAACCGGATCAAAACGGAATTTCAAAGCTCAGATGACGCATCTTGATAACCGCCGGTTGGCTACGGGAAAGGATTTTGATGAATCAACGGGTAAGCTGAAAAAACCGGATACGGTTGTATTATTGGGAAAAGAAGAGGCAAAAGATCTTGAAAAGAAATTATTAAAGGCCGATTGGACGGTTAGTAATATTGAGAAAAAGAAACAGCAGCGGTCACCGGCTCCTCCATTTATAACCTCAACGTTACAACAGGAAGCCAACCGTAAGTTTGGGTATTCCGCACGTGATACCATGCGCATCGCTCAGAAACTGTATGAAAATGGTTATATAACCTATATGCGTACAGATTCCACTAATTTATCCCGGCAGGCTATCAGTGCTGCACGGAATGCCGTCAGCAATATGTATGGAGAGGATTACCTGTATAAATCGGTTCGTACATATAATAAGAAGTCTAAAGGCGCACAAGAGGCGCACGAGGCTATCCGGCCCGCCGGCAGTCATTTCATCTCTCCATCTGATGCAAGATTAAAAGGACGGGAACAGAAGTTATACGATCTAATCTGGAAAAGAACGGTTGCCACACAAATGGCCAATGCTCAGCTGGAGTTTACAAATGTAACTATCGAAGCTGAAAATGAAGGAACGCATGCTCGTTTTAAAGCAAATGGTAAGGTTATTACATTTCCAGGTTATTTTCGTGCATACGTTGAAGGAAGCGATGACCCGGATGCGGCACTCGAAAACCAGGAAATAGCTTTGCCACCGTTGCATACTGATGATCAGCTTGACTGTAATAAGATCTCATCAAAATCACACGAGACTAAACCACCGGCCAGATTTACGGAAGCATCCCTGGTAAAGGAACTGGAAAAAGACGGTGTTGGACGACCGAGCACGTATGCTACAATTATAAGTACCATTCAGGATAGAGGATACGTAGATAAAGAGGGGTCGGCATTGGTACCCACATTTACGGCATTTGCGGTTACGGAATTATTGGAAAATCATTTCCCCGACCTTGTGGATATCAATTTTACATCCGAGATGGAGGATAAACTGGATGAGATTGCTCATGGTAATGAGGATTGGATTCGCTATATGGAGTCTTTCTATAAAGGGGATGAAGGGCTAAAATCAAAGGTGGATACACAAGAGTCGCAAATTGTACCTCAGGATGCCAAGCGGATTGACTTACCTATTGAAGGTATCGAAGACATGGATATATTTATCGGTAAATTCGGTCCCTATGTGCAAAGCCAGACAAATAGTGATGTAGTATCTACCTCGATTCCGATGGATTTAACACCGAGTGATATTACGGTTGATAAATTAAAAGAACTGATCAAAGCTTCTGAAGATGGTCCGAATTCCATTGGGAAAGATCCTGAAACCGGAATGGATATTTATGTACTTACAGGCCGTTATGGTCCCTATGTACAGCTTGGTTTAAAGGATGATGACAATAAGAAACCGAAACGCGTTTCGCTATTAAAAGGGATGAAACCGGAAGATGTGGACTTATCGACTGCCCTGAAGTTATTGTCACTGCCACGATCGCTGGGTGAACATCCTGAGACAGGTAAGGAAATAAAAGCTGGTGTTGGGAGGTACGGACCCTTTGTAGTGCATGATGGAAAATTTGCATCGTTGACCAAAGAGGATAATGTTCTTGAAATAGAACGTGATCGTGCTTTGGAACTACTTGAACTTTCAGAGAAGAGAAAAAAGAAAAAAAGTTCAAGCCTGATCAAAGAATTGGGTTCACATCCAGAGGATGGAAAAGAAGTGAAAGTTATGGACGGGCGTTATGGTCCATACATTAAACACGGTAAAAAAAATATTAGCTTGCCAAACTCATTAGAACCTGATAAACTTACAATGGAAGAAGCAGTTGATTTGATTTCTAAAAAGAAGAAATAACTATTCCTTTACGTTCTAACGGAGTGTGAAATGTCATGCTGAAAAGAACCGATCTTTATTTTCGTTATCCATCGAACTTGAATATTCTGGATTTAGCTACACTGGTATCTATGTATCGGTCTCGTGGTGAGCCCAGAAAAGCACCGGCCGGTGATTATTTTGCCTGCCATGTTACCTATCAGTTGATAAAAGAGGCTAAATGGTGGTTTGGTATGTTTTACAGCCAGGAAGCCTGGGATAAATTATTAACCAAGGGTAGCGGGGGATATCCACTGACTGAGGTTGAGTTGAATATACTCGGGATGTCTATGACTCCACCCAATGATAATAATGATCGTCAATATATCGAGAACAATTGCGGCTCTCTCCCTCAAATGGCCTTTTTGATAGTCAATGATTTAAAACAATTTGGCTTTTTGGAGGAAGATGATAATAATCATCTCTTTATTACAAATAATGGGGAGAAAGCATTGAATGGAATATCAAAACGGATATATGAGAAAAAATATGTTCCTGAAATGCTGCATATCAACCAGGTAAACGTTATAGAACCAACCGTAACCCAGGCACAGAAGAAGTCGAATTCCCAGATCGATCTGTTTTAAAATCTTTAGAAACGTAACTTTACTTCGAACGACGGCTGAAAGCCAAGGTCGTAAATGTCTACCGGTACGAATGTGAGTTGAGGTAAATAAGTCGTTTTATCAAATGCCAGCGTATTCTCTCGATACCATACATTTTTTCTGTTTAGAACATTAAAAACAGAAAAGGATCCCATAATTTTAAAATGAGGGAAGGTCCTGTGGAATTTAAGACTGGCATCGAGTCTCATATAATCCGGCAATCTTTTGGGTTGATTATTATCATCAGAAGCCAGTTGATTGGGCGAACCGGTTGCAAAAATCCAATTGGTATAAAAAGAAAAATTATGCAGGAAGGGGATTTCTAAGCTCGATGATATTTTATTGCGGTGATCCCAATCGGCATAGAACCGTTTGCCGTTATTTAAATGATCGTTCTGCAATTGTATTTTTGAAAGAGTATATGAGTTGTTCCATAAAATACCGCCTATGTGTTGTTGATACAGAAACTCGATACCTCTCGCGTAACCTTTGTTATTGAAAAACCATGGAGATGTGACTTCTGAAATGGGTAATGCCCTTGTGTTAATATCATGCTGACGTAAATTTGAAAAATTCTTGATATAGGCTTCTGCCTGGAAATAAGTTTTTTTCGATGGCTTTATATAGATACCGGCAGTCCAATAATTTACATTACTCGGACCCTGTTTGTCTGTTGTCAGGATCCAAAGATCGGAGCTGGATTCATTATAAAGAGATAAACGGTGAATAAATTGGAAATTTCGACTGAATCCAAAACCCAGGGAAACAGGTTTATGGGGTAAAAGGCGTATTTTTATTCGTGGTGAAACACGTAAATAATGTCCATCGGAGAAGTAATGAGAACGGGCTCCGAGAAATAGATTGATATAATTCACATTTGTTACGTCAAATTCAGCATAGGTATCAAGAAGGTTACTTTTAAAATTCTCCTGAAAACCCGGATTTTGTACCGATTCTTCCTGATAGGTGATGTCATATAAATGATAGGTCGCTCCAAATGTCCACAACCCAAGATTGTCAGGAATCTCAAAAGTCTGTTGTACCTTAAAATCATTCAGGTAATTTTGATTCTGAAAAGGATATAAATAGGATTGGATCCTATCGTTATTAACCTGCCTGTTGTACAGAAAATCCTGTTTGTAGTAATTCGAATGATAATAACTAAAAGCAACGAGTGAGCGACTGTACGCGTCATTTCCGAGAGGCTTTGTATATTTCAGGCTCGAAGCCATATTTCCCCAGTCATTTTCAGTCTTATAGTTCCTGAGATTGAAGCGGTCGTTGAAATTAGGTGAGTTACTGACAATAACATATTTGTTAGTGTTTTCACGCGTATAATCACCGCCAATATATGAACTGAGTGAAATCCGTGAACCACCGGGAAATTCATATAAAAATTTCCCGTGGAAATCATAATAATCAGCTACAGGTGTTTTGGGGAAGGACGTTTGGGTATCATAATCCTTAGGATTGACTAACAGTTTTTTATCCCTGTTCACATTTAATCCCCAGCTGACCAGGCCTTTGTTATTGAACCAATTAATTGTATTCATATAGGAATGGCGTCCCGAAATAATCCAGCTGCCACTACCATGAGATATAGGTCCTTCTACCGTCGCTTTATAGGCGGTGTTGCTGAGTCCAACAGTGGCATGAATGTGATTCTGTGATCCTGTGCGTGTCATCAATGATAACGTACCTCCCATAGCACCTTCAAAGCGGGCTGGAATAATTCCATAATGAAAGCCAATAGTCTGCAAAACATCACTATTGAAGATATCCATTAACCCGAATAGGTGACTCTGATCATAGATAGTGGCCCCGTCTAACAATACTTTTAATCCGTCTGCGCTGCTTCCCCGTACATTTACACCTTCGTGAAGACCCACATTAAGAGATACTGATGGAAATGTTTGCAGAGAACGAATTGAGCTGCTTTCACCAACCGGTGAAAAAGCACCCAGGCGTATGATGTGTTTCAAGGCATTATTCAGGGGTTGGTAATAAGAATTGCCCGTGATGATAACTTCCCGTGATTGATAAGGTTTGGGTTGTAAGCGCACAGTAAGATCATTATACGCCCGCTGATTTTTACTTACAGTTATGGATTGTTTTTTATAACCGATAAAGGAGACATGAATTGTGAGAGTATCATAAGAAAAGGCGGATGGTGGGAGGTTAAACTGGAAGTTACCGTTTTCGTCCGTATTTGTTCCATGAAGATGTCGATCATTATACCATGTAATAGTCGCATAGGGTAGGCGTGCTCCCGTTTGGTTATCGACCACCTGACCCGTGACCTGTTTCTCTTTATCTGTGCCTGTTTTTAAAAGTTCAAAGAGAAATATTTGTCTTCGTGTGCTATCTATACGTACACCGATATCATATTTTGCCAAATCATTATTAAGGCTATCGACATATGAATGAATATTTGAGTAATGGGGAACCCGTATACCGGCTATCAGGGCATCCCGGTATAGAAAATGATAATTGGATGCATACTCAATTTCATTAATAACACTGTGCAGTGATTTAGTATTTTTAGATTGTGCGACAGCAGAATAAGAGGAAACGAAGAGTAGCAGAAATAAGAAAATGGAGTGCAAAACCCCTTTCATGCATTTCTCCTATTTGACAGGGACAAACTTATAACTTTTATTACCGATTTTATTGAAGTGGCCACCCAAAACAAGAGCAACACCTTTTAATGTTTCGTTTAGATTTGTCAAATGAATTCGGCCCGTAACCGTTTCATTGAGGAATTTCGGAGTAAGGCCTTCCCGTAGAATTTTAATATTATAATGTTGTTCAATTTCATCAAATACCAAATTAACAGATTGATGATTAAAAATCATTACATTATTCAACCAATCCAAATATTGATCCTGATTTTGCCTCTTAGGTGCTAATAATTTCCCCTTTTGTGTTATCGTACTGCTTTCTCCTGGTTTCAAAATTACTCTGGTATGTGTTTTCTTATCCTGAAAATTTACGGATCCGCGTTGTAGATAGACTTGCACCGTATTGCCCCAGTCACTCACATTAAAACGGGTACCCAAAACGGTAACTTCACCGTTACCGGCATCAACTACAAATTTACGATTAGGATTATGAGTCACATTAAAGAAGGCTTCACCCTGTAACTTATATTTCATCAGGTCACCCGATTCTTTTAACCTGTAAAGTTTCGAATAGGGCCTTAATGTGACTTTACTCCCATCCTGAGTTGTATAAATAATTTTACTGGATTGGCTATCAGCCAATAAAATGGGATTAGACGGTGTCAAAAGATAATAGATTCCAATGAATCCTACGATAATAACAGCAGCAACAGCAGCCCAAATGCCAATTATACTTTGTTTACTCTGCAATTGATGAACATTGGCAGAATTCGCTTTTTCAGACATATCAATCTGCTGTTCTATTGAAGACCAGATATCATCTGATGGCGGGACAGTATCGGATGCCTGTTCCCTTTTTATTTTTCGATAATGTAGTAGAGTTTGAAGAAAATGGTCTTCAGAAATATCCACCGTACCCTTAAAACCGGATGTAATAAGCTCTCCGATTTTTTTAGCATAATTAATATTTTCGTTATTTCCGGATACGGGTTTCATATTTACCAGTGTATTAACATTATGAACATAAGAAACCAATCATAATATTAATATCATAATTTTCCATTTAGCTGTTTTCGCTTATATCACCTGATTTCAGGTTAATTAAAAATCTTTTAGAGAAATTAACAAATTTTAGCAGTGCATATCCATTTCCGGTCAGATTGATCGATCCTTTTAAATGACTGTCGACTTTCGAAGTATCGTTAACCTGGTGAAAAGTTAAATCATAATTTAAAATTCCATTAATCGCATTTTCGAGATTGTTGTTATGATATAATGAATCTTTATTAACAGTTACATTTACAAGGTTTAAATGGATGTTGTATTTTTTGTGAATTTCAGAACCGTTCCCCTGAGTTTGCTGAATTTCTCCTTTGGCATAATGCGATCCATTGATGGTAAGGTTCTTTGATTTGTCCTGTAACCCGGAAAAATATAGCGTATCAACTCTTGTAAACTGAGTGTGTTTATTTTTTGTCTGAAGTTCACCTTCACGTAATCCTTTATAATCTATAGATTCAATTTTGGATGGCAGGGGAAATCTGATGAATATCCCGAGCGTGTCGCGATAGATATATTCGAGTTTTAGATGTAAGGATTTAGTCAGATTTTTATTATGTAGTTCCCTTTGAAATTCAATTAGATGGACGCCTGTCTCAGGATTATAAGATATCTTGAAGTTGGAGTCGTTTCCACGGCCGTTGTGTCCATTGTTATCATTGGGATTATCAGTCACATGATCTGTACCATCCATAGCGCTGTCATCGCTCAATTGAGCATTGGCTTCATCATCGTACTTAAAGCCATTCGGAGTAATCGTTCCGGTTAAGTCGTACATACTCGACATTAACCCATCGCTGTTACTTGCCAGTGTTTGACTAACAACTGAGCTGGCTAATGTTATATCCTGCTCGCTGGGTGTCTTGACATTTGGATTAGTACCCGTTGAACATGCATTGAATATTAAAGCAATGGATGCCAGGCATAATAAACCGGTTGGATATTTTAATATGTATTTATTATGTGCATGCACGGTTATACCTCCTGCTCGATCCTATCTTGTCATAAACGAGTTGTTTTATCTAAATGTTTTTTCTGTATACTATACACATCAAAAGGGGTTTTACCCCTAATTTATTTTACTTTATGACTTTTTGTACTCTGATAAAGCAGCTCGAACGTCTTTAAGTGCATAACCCATATGATTCTCAATTGTTTTTATACTTAAAGACATTGCTTCGGAAGCTTCCCTGTAGGTAAGTCCCTGTAAAAAACATAATTCGAATACCATTCTTCTTTTTGGTGGTAATTGTTGCACTGCTTTATCTATTGCCTCCACCAATAGTTTTCTTTCCGTATTAAGCGATGGGTCATCAGTTGAGCTTTCTTCCGCTAATTCGGCACTTTTATCGAATTTATTATTGTCACGGAAATAGTTGAGCGCCCTGGTATAACCTATGCGAAATAAATAAGCCTTCAGTGATTTATTTTCATCTATATCACCACGCTTTTCCCAAATCATGATAAAGGCTTGTTGTATAATGTCTTGTGCAGATGGCGGACTCATTCCCTTACCGATTAACATGTAATATAAATCGGTATTATATCGCTCGTAAAATACTCTGAAAGCCTCTTTATCACCTTCTTTAATTCGGCGATATAGATCCACCTCATCCATTTCGGAATCAGAGTCCACGGCTAGAGTTAAAAATATCCATTCTATAGGCATCATAAGAGGCATAACATAAGGAATTAAATTACCTATTATGAATCAAGTCCATTGATAATGATAACATTCTTTTTCACATATATCTTTTATAGCGTGAGCAACATTTGGGGATATATTCCCTGTATGATGGATAAAATACCCGGAAAAATTTAATTACATTTACCGGATAGATAAAAAGATTGTATAGGAAGTAGGTTTATAAGCATGGGGTAAAACCGGCTGATTAATTATAATGATGATCGTCCGACAAAAGCACGGCTTAGCGTGGCTTCATCGATATATTCCAATTCTGTCCCCATCGGTATTCCATGGGCAATACGCGTAATATTTATATTCAGGGGTTTCATAAGTTTGTGAATATAATAAGCAGTGGCTTCACCTTCGGCATCAGGATTTAATGCAAGTATAATTTCACTGATATTTTCAGTTGATTTAACGCGTTCAATCAATTCTTTAATGCGAATATCATTTGGCCCGATATTATCCATGGGAGAGATAACCCCTCCGAGAACATGATAACGACCGTTAAACTCGTTTGTTTTTTCAATGGCATAGACATCTTTGGTATCCTCAACAACGCATATTACACCCGTGTTTCGTTTTTCACTTCTACATATGGGACAGGGATCTTCATCGGTGATATTAAAACAAACCGAGCAATAGGTAATGGATTCCTTGAGATTAATTATGGCCTTAGCAAGATCATGTACCTGATCGTCATTTTGTTTGAGTAAATACATCGCGGTCCTTTGAGCCGATTTACGGCCCATGCCAGGAAGTTTAGCCAATTGTTCTATAGCACGCTCAAGCGTTTCTGATATCAACTGCATAGCATGTGGTAAGATATATACGTAGGTTCCGAATGTAATCCGGTAATGAATATTACTTTAAATACGTAAATTATGATTACTAAAACTGTGTAAAAAGAGAGGTGTAATTAAAATCCAAGACTTCCGGGATCGAAGCCAGGTATGCCACCCAGTCCACCCGGCAGAATATTCTTAGTCAATTCACCCATTTTTTCTTTATTAAGGCGTTCCGCCTCCTTGAGTGCTTTGTTGACCCCGGCAACAATCAAATCTTCGAGCATTTCCATATCATCGGGATCTACAATATCCTTGTCTAATTTTATTCCAACAATTTCTTTATTACCGTTAGCCTTAACCCTGACCATTCCACCACCGGCTTCAGCTTCAACTTCCGTCCTGGCCAGTTCTTCTTTGAGTTGATTCATTTTTTCCTGAAACTCATTAAACTTGCCGAACAATTCTGCCATATTTTGCATTATACAATCCTCTTAAATCTTGTTAATACGTTTAATATTCTAATTCTGCACCAAATAATTCAACAATGGTTCTGACCAATGGATCTTTTTGTTGTAATTTTTTAAAGCGGGAATACGGATCAAATGAATCATCATTTGCAGCCTTTTTTTCTAATATACACGAGATCGTTATTGGACGTTTTAAGAACCTTTTTAATAGCTTTTGTAGTTCCCGGCGATGTTCTTCCACGATATTCCGGCTGAATTCATCATTACAAACAAATTCCATTTTACCATCATTATAATCTGAAGGAATAAGACGCTTTAGTGTAATCAAGGCAACCTGTTTTATGTAACCTTTTTCCTCAACCACGGATAAAAATTTTGGCCAAAGGTTTTTGATATCGTGGTAATATAATGGTTCTGAATCCTCAACTGTAGATTCGTGATCCCTGATCTGTTCTGCCGGATGTGGTGCTAACGCAAGGTTGCCCGAAATGTTACCAACGGTAGCATTATCGGAATTATCATCCTGAGTGTCACCTGTAGACAGCGCTCCTTTGTGAAGCTTGTGGCTGACGGATGACATTTTATGTTGTGATGTTGTTTTACTCAAAGCGGAGTTTCCCATCACGGATTTGCCATTATTATCATTACTCGTCGATTGGGCTTCAGCCCTGGTTGTTGTCTTTTGCGAAGCCCCGGTGTTCATTTTCGAAGAACGGGAAGTGGTTCGATCGGTTATCTTAGCCTCTTTGGAGTCTGACTTTGAACTTGAACTATTAGACCGGCCTGAATCCGGTTGTATCTTTTTTAACTCCGTTATGAGTTGTTTTAATCCATCCGTTTTCTGCATATTGATCAACTTGAGAATGGCAATTTCAAGTTGAATACGGGGTTGTGGGGCTTCCCTGACTTTAAACTGCGCTTCATTAACAATATGGAGCATCCGCATCAGGTCGTCTTCGGAAAAATGTGATGAAGCCTTTTTGTAGCGATTCTTCATATCATCCGAAGCTTCAATCAGATGCATGCTTTTCCCACTTATTGCCAGGTATTGATTCCGGAGATGCTCGGTCAGGCTCACCAGAAATTCCTGTATATCATGACCTTCCTGGAGCAACGAATCGATTAACTGTAAACCGGCATCCGACTCATTATTTTTAACAAATTCCATTAATTCGAACAAACGGTCGGAGCTGACAACATTCAATGCCCTGAGCAGTTCTTCATGCTTTATTTCAAGCCCACAGAAGGCTATTGCCTGATCCATTATACTCAGTGCATCCCTGAGGGCCCCGTCAGCTTTTCGTGCGATGACATGCAGGGATTCATTATCTATGGTGATACTTTCGTTATCACTGATGTAACGTAACCGGTTGACTATTTCTTCAACTTTTATTCTCCTGAAATCGAATCGTTGGCACCGGGACATGATAGTCGGAAGTACTTTTTGCGGTTCTGTCGTAGCAAAGATGAAAATGACATGGGCCGGCGGCTCTTCGAGTGTTTTCAGCAGGGCATTGTACGCCTGCTTACTAAGCATGTGCACCTCATCGACTATATAAATTTTATATCGACCGTTTTGAGGGGGAATGCGAACGGTTTCCCTTATACGATGGACATCTTCAACCTTATTATTGGAGGCGGCATCAATTTCAATGATGTTCAGGGTATTGCCAAGAGATTCACCGTCAATATCAGCATCAAGCTGATTGACTGTTCGTGCAAGCACTCGTGCCATAGTCGTTTTGCCAACACCCCGCGGACCGCAGAACATATAAGCATGTGACAGCCTGTTTTGGGCTATTGCATTTTTTAAAGTATTGCTGACATGTTCCTGTGAAACAATATCATCAAATGAACGGGGGCGGTATTTTCGGGTTAGTGCTTTATAATTTTCCGACATAAGTCATTATAAATTGTATCAATACACGAATACAGATGGTTTAAAATATAAGGTACAAAAAAAGTATACCATTTTCGTCTTTACAGAGACAAAAAACGCCTACAAATTCAGGTAGGCGTTTTTGATAAGAACGACAGTAAAATATAAAAAATTTTATTTAAGCTGCTTGTTCATGAATCTGTAAATTCTGCTGTATTCATCATACCAGTCATAATCTTTCTTAAACCCGTGCCGTTCTGTTGGGTACATCATAAATTTGAAGTTATGATGGCCCGATTCAATTAGTTTATGAATATATTCGGCTGCATCCTGAAAACCCACATTATTGTCTCTCAATCCATGAAGGATCAATACCGGCCGTTTTAAAGAATCGGCGTATGTTATTGGAGAACTGCGCCGATAATTTTCAGGATTTTTTTCAGGAGTACCCAGACGTGGTAAAGTATACCATGGATTGGTATAGTAATAGTTACGCCAGTTGGTTACGGCACGTAAAGCCGCCGCCGCTTCGAAATGCTCCGGTGCAGTGCTTACGGCATAGAGCGACATGAACCCGCCATAACTACCACCGTAAATACCAACTTTGTTCAGATCAGCATAACCTTCTTTACTCAACTCATTAAGGCCATCTATTATATCTTCGGTTTCATACCTGCCCAGCCAGTCGACTACATCTTCACGGAATTTACGTCCATATCCGGTACTATGACGATAATCAACATTTATGACAGCATACCCGTGATCCGCCAGATACTGATTAAACATATGCTCGCGATGATAATTTTCCGACCAACCTTTAAATACATCCTGTAATGAACCGGCCCCGTGAACAAATACAATCACCGGGTATTTCTTCCCCTGCTGAAAATGACGCGGTTTCAAAATAGTCATGGATATTTTGGTATGACCATCCCGGCCTGTGAATCGACGATATACCGGTGTTTCCCAATCCAGTTTCCTGAAACGATTGGGGACTGTATGGGTGAGTTGGATTTCTTTTCGTGGACGCCTTAGATCAAGAGCATACAAATCGTTAGGTTGATTCCAATACGTTTTTTGATATATCAGGTACCGGCGATCATGACTCAGATGAAATTTAAGACGAAATGCCGTTGATGGAGTAAGTTCTTTTATTTCATTATTCTTAAGTGACAATGTATAAATATGACGTTCTCCCGGGCTCACTTGCGTTGATGCATAAACAAACTCATGATCGTTTAACCAGGCAGCCCATGGGATTTCGTAATCGCCATGTGTTTGCTGTTTCAATCCCGATCCATCCGGATTGACGGTATAAATGTGATTCCAGCCTGATTGTTCCGATGTGAACATAAGTTGATTACCGGTTGGCGCAAATTCCATTTCTGTGATATCCCAGGTTATCCATCCTTTTGTGGAATCACGAAAAACGACTTTTGAAGTATCGTTTTTCAGATCATAGATGATGATATCACGGTGCTTCATCGGGGTATCGATTTTATCTATTGCGAGATAGCGGCCAGATTTACTGACATCGATATTTCTGATATAGAAACGACCTTTTGCCAGTTGTTTTATTCTATTTGTTGTATCGAGATGTGCAATCGAAAGAATCACTGTTGATATACCCCGCCGAACCCCACCGGGATTGACATATTTATGGACGTATTCCGGGAAATAATATTTTTTAAGTTTGGAGCTATCGTATTGTTGTAATACGAGTTCTTGCCCATTATCCGCCCAGGCATCGATAGAGTAACCGGGTTTTGTTGTGTCGATATTGGTGACCTGCTTGATTTCAGGTTTATCAATATTGGTAATCCAAACGTTACCATTTTTGGTAAAAGCTATTCGTTTACTGTCAGGTGACCAGACGATATTGTTTTCTTTATCCGGGCTGGCAATTAAGGTATGTCGATTTTTCCCGTTAGCATCCGCAATCCATAGATCATTCTTTTTGATGTAGGCAATATGTTTTTGGTCCGGTGATACTTCCCCATTTTTAATAGTTTCTTCTGGAGCTTTTTTAACGTTTTTCCCTTTTATATCGACTTTATATAAGCCTTTTTTAGTATAACTGGAATCATTCCACTGGAAATATACGGTCCGGTCATCCGTGGATATAAAAGAGAAATCAGGCCTGACTCCCGCCAAATATGGTTGAAAGAAAATAGTTTTTAATTGTAAAGTATCCAGATTTTGTGCCCATGTGAAAACCGGAATGAGCAATAACCCCCCTAAAAGCAAAAAAAATCGTTTCATCAGATCCCCGTATTGAAAGTATAGATTTAATCAGATATGATTATTATTGAGATAAATAGCATGCCTCGAAAATAAGTCACTTGAAAGTAATTTAAAAATTGAAACTGTTGTTTTGAACCAAAGTGTTTAATTTTATAACTAATAATTTTGAAAAATCGTAATGAAGAGTATAAGGAAAAAAACAAATGGTTGTAAACGTTAAACTTGATGATAAGGGACGCAGAGGGAAAGTGGTAACGATGATATCCGGGATTCAACATAATCCACAAGTCATCGAGCAAATGGCTAAGGATTTGAAAAAACTATGCGGTGCAGGTGGTACATGGTACAAGAAAACGATTGAGATACAAGG
Organism: Balneolales bacterium; assembly: GCA_035267045.1. GTDB lineage: Bacteria > Bacteroidota > Rhodothermia > Balneolales > DATFMH01 > DATFMH01. The sequence goes on along the minus strand of DATFMH010000032.1, from coordinate 11,462 downwards.
AGACCATGTACAAAAAGTAAAAAAATATTTATCAGGAAAGGGGATTGATGTCAAATAATATCAATTTAAGATTTGATAAATCCGGAAGGCTCTTTACAAAAAAGGCCGGTTTGTTTGAACCGGCCTTCAATATTTCTACGGAAATTAAATGAGAGTCAGGATAAATCCGGTTGTTTGGAACCGATTAACGCTTCTATCTCATCCCGTTCTTTTGGTACATCGGTCAGGTCTTCGTAACCGTCTTCTGTGATCACGATATTATCTTCAATTCTGACGCCACCGAATTCATACATGGTTTTCAGTAAGTCACCATTCAAATAACGTGCCTGATCGGCATTATTAAGGGCCGGTTCCAATAACGCCGGAACCATATAAAGACCCGGCTCGATCGTTATAACCATTCCGGGTTCAAGTTTTCGCCGCACCCTGAGATATTTAATACCCGGTCGATCAATGTGATCAACACCTTTGGGATAACCACCAACGTCATGGGTATCGAGTCCGAGGAAATGCCCCAGGCCGTGTGGGAAGAACAAGGCAAATATATTTTTATCCATGATTTCATCAAGATTGCCCTTAATCAGGCCAATATCCAGTAACTCTTGCATCATGATTTTTGCTGCCATCATATGAAGCTCTTCCATCTGCATACCGGGTTTGGAAGCTTCGATACATTCTTTATGGGCTTTTAAAACAGCATCATAAACACCGGCCTGAAGTTCTGTAAATTTACCGTTTGCAGGATACGTTCTCGTAACATCGTGAGCATATCCGTTGTACTCATAACCGGCATCGATCAGGAACAGGTCACCGTCTTTCATCCGGTCATTATTTTCCACGTAATGAAGGATGGCACTGTTCTTGCCACCGCCATAAATACCAGTATAGGCTTCCTGCATAAGACCATTTTTTAAATGTGTGTAGTCGAATACGGCTTTTAACTGATATTCATACATATCCGGTTGAATTGCCTTCATCACTTCGCGATGTGCCAGGCTGGTAATTTTACCGGCATAACGCATCTGCTCAAGCTCCCATTCCGATTTGATTACGCGACAATCAACCAGGGCATCCGGAAGAGTTTCTATATTCGTCTTGTAGCCAAGTTTATTGATATCAGCAGCCTGTTCAATATTCAGGCAATAAACCTTATCCGGTTTTAACTGTTTTAATACTTCTTCAATATCGGTGTCGTAACGAATATAATCCGGATTGTACATCTCCTTATATTCATCAAGAGGGCGAACGTAACCATTCCAGACGGCATATTGAGTATCTCTTTTAGGAACAAATAGATAATAGATATTACTAGCCGGTTCAATTAGTAAATGGAAGTCCGGTTCGTTAACACCGGTTAAATACAAAAAATTGGATTCCTGACGGAAAGGGAATTCATAATCGGTACCATAGCGGGATGCTACACTGGCACCTTTAATATATATGACCCCGTCATCATCACGGTCAAAAAGGGTACTAAGTTTTTCACGATGTGTTTCTACCATAATAGTCTCTGTTTATGAATTAATATGATTAAATAATTGTATAAATTTCTCCGGTAAATCCTGAAGCTGATTTTGTTCAAATATTTCAAAATCAAAAGACAGGAAATCACGTACATCCATACCTTCTTCTCCGTTTGAAGAATAGGTAATAGCATTGGGTTTGATATCCTTTGCCATCAGATCCAGATTTACCTCAATGATACCTTCATTATGCCCATTTTTATTGATAATAGCCACTAAGCGATTGCCGCCAAATGCAGTTGCTATAAAACTAACGGCCACTTTCATGGAGTATTGAGATAAAATAAAGACTTTATAATAATGCTCCATATTAAGCTGTGTCGGACTTTGTTTTAAAACGAGATAAGTTATTTTTTGTGTTTGTTCGTCAAGGGGAGCTTTGATCCAGAACCAGGATTGAACATCACTTATCCAGTTTCGCAAATGTGGTTCCGTCTTCTGACCGACGAAACCACGGTCGGCCCAATAACTAAAGGTACGATTAATGGAAATAGATTCATTGGGTAATGTTTCGGGCCAATTATCAAGTCTCTTTAAATTTTCTTTAGAATCAATGCTAAAAAGATGATCATTGATACCATTGGAGAGCATAAGGTAGGGAGATTTGATCTTCGAATTATACCGCGCAATTTGTTGCCCCGTACTTTCATTTAAAGAAATATTTTCGGCTTTGCATTCTATGAGCAGACGCGGTGAGAAATCCTGGTTGAAACATACAATATCAGCTCTCTTCTTTGCCTCCTTATGATTAATGGATATGGCATGCTCGGTAGTTATGCGATGCGGAGACCAATTTCGTTCCAGTAACAAATGATCGAGCAGGCGTAAACGAACCCGTTCCTCAGGTCGATTGGCAAAGCTTCGCTTTACAAGGGGGTTCCATAACAGTTTTTCGCCATTACGGAAAACGACTCTTGGAAAATGTTGAGATGCTACGCTCCTCATAGCTCAATTTTATTCTATTCCCATTACCATTAATAAGAATATAGAGAATTGAAATGGATCATGTGGTTGAAATTTAGCCCTTTTTAATGTTTATGATCAATTATGTGGATTTTTTAAGGAACAACCAACATCCGGGTACTCACAGATCAAAAAAAAGCCGTTTCTCAAACGAGAAACGGCTTTTTAAAAATCTTACTTGAGCTATTTCGCTGATTTACGTTCCAGTTTCTTCTGTTCAATCAGCTTCTTCCGTTTTAATTCCTCGGCTTTCTTTTTGTCCACTTTCTCAAGCAGGTCAATTTCGCTCATCTGTCTGTTAATCAATACTTGTTGTCCTATGGATAGAACATTATAGACGAGATAATAAAGGTTTAATCCGGATGCCAGGTTGTTGAAAATAACCAACATCATAACAGGCATGATATACATGAAAATCTTCATCTGGGCGCCCCCGGTACCTCCACTGGTGGTCTGACCGGAAACTTTCATCTGGCCTACCATACTCAAAGCCATGAGTAATACGAATCCACTCAAATGATCCCCTAAAAATGGGATATGAAATGGAAGATGAAGGATGATATCAGGAGCTGAAAGGTCATGGGCCCATAAGAACGATTTCTGTCGAATAAGAATTGAATTCTGTATAAATTCCCATAACGTAATCAGGATCGGAAACTGCAAGAGCATAGGCAAACACCCCCCGAAGGGACTCACCTTCGCCTTCTTGTAGAGTTTCATCATCTCTTCCTGCTGCTTCTTTGGATCGCTCTTATACTTATCCTGGAGTTCTTTTACTTCAGGCTGAAGCTCTCGCATGGCTGCCTGACTTTGGAAACTTTTCTTTGTTAGTGGATACAGCACAAGTTTCACAAGGATACCGAAGATGATGATGGCAATACCAAAATTACCCAGGAAATTTCCGAAGTATTCGAAATAGGGGATGATGATATATTTTACGAGCGGTGCTGAGAAAAACCGCATGAAACTGTAGCCCAGGTAAACCATGCCATAAGTTGTACCATCATAAGCGGTCAGATCATTATAGCGTAACGGACCCAGGTACAATTTAAAATTCAACTGGTTGTTTTGTGGAATTCTGGACTCCACACTTACGGTATAGTTATGGCCGTAACCCGGTGTTTCCGGTTTACCGGCAATTTGTCCCCTAAGCGTTGCACTTTCGGTTTTTTGGGTAGGCTTGATTATTTGGGTAAAGAACTTCGTCTTGGTAGCAACCCACCGAATTTGTCCATTAAGAATTTTCTGGTTATGACCGGGCTTGTCGATATGAAGGTTATCCGTCTCGCCTCCGGAGTAGACATAAGCCTGATTCATTCGTGCTTCTTGTTTCTCGGATTTTTCACTGAAATTCAGTGGTGGCTGCCAGGACAAATCCACCGTACGGCTGCTGATGTATTTTGACACTCCATTGAAGTGTACAGATAAATCTATATTGTACTGACCGCCGTGAAATGTATAGATGTATGTCAGGCTCTTACCATTATCCAGCTGTAATGTATATTTCAGCTGTTTGGTTTCTCCCTTTTTTAAATCAAAACTATTACCGGCAGTCTGTTGCCTGAACAGGATATTGTGTGTTTCAATATTATAATCCTGTGTTGAGATAAAACCAAGAGAATATGCTGAGCGGGTCGTATCCTGAATAAGTTGATAGGATTGCTTATCCCATGTTTTATATTTCGACAGTTCGAAATGAGTTGGGCCTGCACCCAGGTTCGAAAACACTGCTGTATACAAAGGGGTTTTAATAACAAAAGATGTAGTATCTTTTACAGTTGCGTCAGCAAAAACACCCAGCTCCTTACTTTGTTCTTTGGAAGGCTTAATTCCTTGTTGAGACTGAGTTTGAGTCTGCGCGCTTTGAAGGTCCTGAGCCTTAGAAGCAGTCTTGGGTTGTGCCTGTTTTGGGGATACGGTATCTGTTACCATACTATCTTTTCGGGCTTGCTCGGCCTGCATCTTCTTAACCTGCTGTTGGTCGGGTGCGGAAAAATACATCCAGGCCAACATAAGAAGAAAGATGAGTGCTATCCCTATTACGGTGTTACGATCCAAATTTACTCCTGTTGTGTCCGTTTATAATTGAAATGGTTACGAATGTGTTACGTTTTTATTTTTACTGGGAACGGGATCATACCCCCCCTCATGCCACGGATGACATTTGGAAATCCGTTTGATACTCAGCCATGATCCTTTAAAGATTCCGAAACGCTTCAGAGCTTTAATAGAGTATTGGCTGCAGGTAGGCTCAAATCGGCAACTTGAGGGAAAATAAGGCGAGATGGCCAGTTGGTAAAATCGAATTATTGCTATAAAAATGTACTTCATACCTTCATTATAAGGTATTTTGAATATGTTTTCGAACTTGTTTTAACAAGTGGATACAGTCTTTTTCAACGGTTTTGAAGTCTGAATCTGCGTTCTTGGCAATCAGCACACAATGCAGGCCAAGAGCATTATTACGAAATTCACTCAAAATATGTTGATTTAAACGGTATGCTTCTCGCATTAACCGTTTGATATGATTACGTTTTACCGCATTGCCAAGCCTTTTACTGGCTACAAACCCCATCCGAAAGCCCTCGTTCGAATCGGAAAATAAAAGGAACCGCAAATCGATGGTTTTTGCGTGAAGATGAATACCCTTCCCGAATATTCGCTGAAAATTTTTTTTACCTCTCAGGATATTCTTTCGAGGCAATGTAAATCTTTGCGCGGAAGGATCATCCGAAGGTAAGTTTTTACTTACCTTTATTGCCATCACTTACCGTTAATTTATGGCGTCCTTTGGCACGGCGTCTCTTTAAAACGTCACGTCCACCGGTACTCCCGTTGCGTTTACGGAATCCGTGTTTATTTACTTTTTTGCGTTTACTTGGTTGATATGTGCGTTTCATCTTGTTTGTGATTGTTTAATGGGTTTTATAGACAGATCTACAAGATAACAAAAAATGACAAAGTTTTTAAATATTGATAAGAGGAAAATTTCTATTTTTTTATTTATCAACAGAATTTTTCGTCAATTAATGAATAATATTCGTGTAATGTTGCTCATTTACGTAACCAATCCATAAGTTGTACAGTGAAAGAATAAAGTGTAAATTGGATTGTTTACTTCACAGGTATATTAAAACGCAACTTTTTGCGTTATTTGAGTGTAATAGATGAGGATATGCCGGCTATGCATATTACAACATATAAATATTTGATTATGTTTTAATTTTTGCTGGTTGGTCATTGTCAATTATCCCCATTAATTATGACAGCAGTTAAGTTCTCAAATTTGATAAAAGGTAATAATTAAGATAGCCTTAAAGGAAAAGCTGTCGTAAATTCATCAGCAAAACTAAACGAGTTTTAAATAATAAGCGTAGCGATACACATGTTTGATAAATTTTTAAACGGCGTCGAAAAGATTTTCGGATCACGTGCTGAAAGAGACTTGAAAAAACTACAACCTTTGGTAGAAGAGGTTAATGCATATGATGACGAGATGCGGGATCTATCGGATGACGACCTGAAAGGGCGAACAGAAACATTCAAAAAAATCATCCGTGATGACACCGCCGGTGTTCAGAAACAAATTGATGAAATTAAAGAGAAACTGAATAAAAGCGGGGAAGAAGATACCCTCTCCGTTGATGAACGACGGGAACTGACTGACGAACTTGAAAAACTGGACGAAGAATGGCTTGAGATACTTGAGGATGTTCTTGAGGATCTGATGCCAGAGGCTTTTGCCGTTCTCAAAGAAACCTGCCGCCGTTTTGTAGGCAAATCATGGAAAGTGGCCGGCAATGAGATGACCTGGGAGATGGTACCCTACGATGTTCAGCTCATGGGTGCTGTTGCACTTCATCAGGGTAAAATTGCTGAGATGAAAACCGGTGAAGGTAAAACACTGGTTGCTATCTTTCCGGCATATTTAAATGCCCTGGCCGGAAGAGGGGTTCATATTGTTACGGTCAACGATTACCTGGCTAAACGTGATGCCGAGTGGAATGAGCCTATATTTAACTTCCATGATCTGCATGTAGATTGTATTGATCGCTATGAGCCTAATACAGAGTTGCGTCGTAAAGCGTATAAAGCTGATATCACGTATGGTACCAATAATGAATTCGGTTTCGATTACCTGCGCGATAATATGGCAAGTGATGACGACCAGCTTGTTCAAAGAGGCCATCATTACACTATTCTTGATGAGGTTGACTCTATTTTAATTGACGAAGCCCGTACCCCGTTAATTATATCGGGTCCTGTCCCTGAAGATACACAGTCAAAGAAATATGAAGAACTGAATCCCCGTATAAGAGGCCTGGTTGAAGCTCAGAAAAAACTGGTCGCCAAAATTGTGGCAGAAGGAGAAAATGAGCTGAAAAACGGGAACGAGGAGAAAGCCGGTTTGGCTTTCTACCGTGCACAGCGGGGTTTCCCGAAAAACAATAAGTTCCAAAAGTTGATGCAGGATGCTCAGATACAAAAGCTGGTTCAACGTACGGAATATTTTTATTTGCAGGACAATGCAAAACATCTTCCTTTTGTTGATGAGGAACTCTATTACGCGGTTGATCATAAATTAAACTCCATTGAAATGACTGAAAAGGGTCGTCATTTCGTTACGGGTGCCGAAGAAGACGATGAGTTTTTTGTGATACCGGATATGGGGGTCGCTATATCGGAAATTGAAGAAAAATATACGGCTCTTGAGCAGGAAGAGATTGAAGCCATTAAGAATAATGATGAGTTCAGTGATGAGTTCAAAGAGACTCATATCGAGAAAAAGAAAAAGGAACTGTCGAAACAGAAAGAAAAAGAACTCGCGGAACTCAATAGATTATTTGCCGAACGGAGTGACCGTATTCACACTGTTAACCAATTGTTAAAAGCGTACACTCTTTTCGAGAAAGACGATGAATATATCGTTCAGGACGGTAAGGTCAATATTGTGGATGAACACACCGGACGCGTACTTTCCGGCCGGCGTTATTCTGATGGATTGCACCAGGCTATTGAAGCCAAGGAGCAGGTTAAGGTTGAAGCGGCTACTCAGACATACGCCACTATTACGTTACAGAATTATTTCCGGATGTATCATAAATTAGCGGGTATGACCGGTACGGCTGTAACGGAAGAATCGGAATTTTTTGAGATTTATAAACTTGAAGTAGTTGAAATACCGACTAATGAACCGATTAGAAGAGATGACCGGGAAGACCTGGTTTACCGTACCAAGAGGGAGAAGTACAACGCTGCCATTGACACGATTCGTAAATATCATGAAAAAGGGCAGCCTGTTCTTGTAGGTACAACCAGCGTTGAAGTCTCAGAGACAATGAGCCGGATGCTTCAGCGAAATAAGATCCCTCATAATGTTTTGAATGCAAAGCATCACAAAAGGGAAAGTGAAATTGTAGCCGGAGCCGGGCAAAAAGGTGCGGTTACGATCGCTACCAATATGGCTGGTCGGGGTACTGATATTAAACTTGGAAAAGGCGTAAAAGAATTGGGTGGTCTCGCCATTTTAGGAACGGAACGGCATGAATCCCGGCGGATTGACTTGCAGTTGCGTGGCCGTGCCGGTCGTCAGGGTGACCCGGGTGAGTCACAATTTTTTGTTTCCCTTGAAGACGAATTGATGCGGTTGTTTGGTTCCGACCGGGTAGCCAATATCATGAATAAGCTCAAATTTGAAGAAGGAGAGGTTATTCAGCACCCGTGGATATCTAAGTCTATAGAACGGGCACAAAAGCGTGTTGAACAAAACAACTTTAGCATTCGTAAACGACAACTTGAATATGATGATGTACTGAATAATCAGCGTAATGTGGTTTATAAACGTCGTCGGCACGCCCTGCTGGGTGATCGTTTAACAAGTGATATTCAGGATATGCTCGAGGATCTCGTAGAATGGATCGTCATGGAATATTACATGAATGGTGAATTCGAAGATATCAAAGAAAACACATTACGATTACTGGCCGTGGATCTTGAAGTTGATCGTGAAAGATGGGCGGCACTCGGGGAAGATGGATTGATAGAGTTGATTGTGAACCGTGCTCTGGAAGTTTATAAAAAGAAAGAAGCTGCAATAGCTGACCCGGTTTTCGATGTTCTTAAACAGATTGAAAAGAATGACGATGAAAAGAAACCTGAAGTCGTGCAGATTATATTTACGGATGGAATGCGATACCTCAGGATCATTGTCAATGTTAAGAAAGCGATAGAAACAAAAGGCCGTGAAGTTGCCCGAGCTCTCGAACGTACAGCTGTTTTGTCAATGATTGACGATAAGTGGATGGAACACTTACGTGAATTGGACGCTCTCAAAGAAGGTATCGGTTTACGGGCCTTCGGACAAAAAGACCCGCTGGTTGAATATAAACGTGAAGCTTTTGAAATGTTTAAGCAGCTTATTGATGAAATGAACAGTGATATCATTTCCTTGATCTGGAAGGCCGTACCGGAAGGCGCTGATCAGGAGCAATTTGCTGAAGCAGCTCCCGTGCCCACGAAGAAAGTGGATATGAGCCGTCTGCAAACGCAGCATGAATCGAGTACCGGAATGGGCATCCGAATGGGCAACAGTCAGGAACAAAATGGACAACCACAGACCAACGATCGTAAACCAGAGCCGGTTGTTGTTGGTGAAAAAATCGGCCGGAATGATCCTTGTCCATGTGGATCCGGAAAGAAATATAAACACTGTCATGGCCGTAATGCCTGATAATTAGCCATTATTTTATTAATTAAAGGGAGCTGTCTTACATTAGATAGCTCCTTTTTTATTAGTATTAGTGATTAAAACTGTCTATTTGCTCTTTAGTCAAAATTGAGTAATCTACTCTCTTTTTCAGATGAGGTTAGTACAAGGTTTTGTGTTTTTTTTATCAAAGGTTAACACTTGAAATCATTATCTTATAAGTTCTTATAATATTTATAAACAAAAGCGTACATGTTTAAGATAATCAGTTCGATAAGCATTTGGTTTGCAGTCATTGCATTGATTTTATTCTGGCTGCCACTTTTGGGTATTATTTATATATTTGATCGTGATCCGGTTAAATACCGTACGGGGCGTTGGTTCCGGCGCCTCGGTGTGGCCATAACCAAGGTTAATCCAACCTGGAAGCTTCAAATAGACGGTTATGATGTTGCTGATCCCCGTAAACCATATATCGTAGTCAGCAACCACCAATCTATGGCTGATATCCCTTTAATATCACATCTTCCATGGGAAATGAAGTGGATTGCCAAAAAAGAGTTATTTGATACGCCGGTAGTTGGTTGGATGATGAAAATGGCCGGAGATATTTCTGTGGACCGCAAAGCAGACAGCCGTCGTGCACAATCGCTGATCGAAACCCTTTCATACCTTAAGAAGAAATGTTCGGTAATGTTTTTTCCTGAGGGAACCCGTTCCTTAAACGGTAAGGTCCATAGATTCAATGACGGCGCTTTTCTCCTCGCTATAAAAGCCGGTGTTCCAGTATTACCGCTTGCCCTTGACGGATCTCGTGACTGTCTGCCCAAACACAGTTGGAAATTCGGAAAAACACAGGTTGTTAAGTTACGGGTACTGGAACCCATTGGAACCGAGGACATGAACCGGGATCAGGTTGCTGAATTAAGAGATAAGACACGCCAGGCAATTATTGAACAGATTGCTGAATGGCGGGATGTGCCACCTGCTCAAATAGATGGTTTGGCTAAGAAAAAAGAAAGCCAAAGTTGACGAGTAGTTCTCAACTAAACGACATATGATTAGGCGATAATAAGTTGTGGAAGTAAATCCATACGCAGCTTGATTTTTGATCACCTCTGTAAACGATATGGGCTTCTTCTCTGTTTTACAAGGTACCTGATTAAATGAAATTATTTGTCAATTAAACATTTTAAAAAAAAGGAGCTCTTCATGGCTGCAAAGAAAATATTAATGCTTGTCGGTGATTTTATGGAAGACCTGGAAGCAATGGTTCCATTCCAGGCACTTCAGATGGTTGGGCATAAGGTAGATGCTGTATGCCCGGATAAGAAAAAAGGAGACAAAGTAAAAACGGCGGTACATGATTTTGTAGGGGATCAGACCTATAGTGAAAAACCGGGCCACCTGTTTACCATTAATGCCAATTTTGATGATGTTAAACCGGAAAATTATGACGCTTTGGTTATTCCCGGTGGGCGCGCTCCTGAATATTTGCGTTTAAACGACAAAGTATTAGATATTATTCGTCATTTTTCAGAAAATGACAAACCCATTGCATCAATATGTCATGGAGCCCAACTGATGGCAGCGGCAGGTGCATTGAAAGGAAAGAAAGCAAGTGCTTATCCGGCTGTAGGCCCTGAAGTGAATGAGAGCGGTGGTACATTTATGGATATTCCTGTTGATCAGGCATATACAGACGGGAATTTGGTAACAGCACCTGCCTGGCCGGCACATGCCGCGTGGCTTTCACAATTTCTTAAAGTACTGGGAACGAAGATTGAGTTATGATTTTGCAATAAAAATAAAATGGTAATACAATTTTGAAAATATACCCGTCAGGCAGTTAAAGAAATTTTAAATATGATAAAGCTGTAAGACGGGTATAATTTCTATAACACTAAGTAAATTATTTCACGGGGTGGTTTTCGAAATCGTTTCTATTAATTAATTGTAGAATAAGTAAGGTAAGTAAGCTAAAAAAAATGATGCACCCAGTCGCCGCCAATGCAATTTGCCAGCCATTCTTGTTAAGACTAGAAGAGATAAGTATATAATCGGATATAAGAAAAATAATACTTAGTGATATTAGGTTAACAATCAGCTTATTTCGCATTTTCCTCTCCTGTAATTTTATTACCAAACATATAGCCGATTAATAAAAATAAAAAAATGGCTGCAGCAATAATTGAGGCTAGAAAATGGCTTGTCCCTTTATGAAATGCAGGGGAAATACTATAAAAAGCTATTCCGCATAAGGCCAGCAA